>NZ_NPJC01000025.1:0-257 GCF_002251405.1 Prevotella sp. P4-98
GGCAGTTCAAGTCTGCCTGGGACTACGATGCAAGGAACTTCAATTCCCGACCGGGGGATTAGCTCAGCTGGCTAGAGCACCTGCTTTGCAAGCAGGGGGTCAACGGTTCGAATCCGTTATTCTCCACATATCCTTGAAATAGAGGAAAGAGATCTTTGACATATTGACACAAGCAAGACTGTAGATTAGATAATAAATCAGAAATCAACAGCTGAAAGTATGAGCACTTATGCATACGGCCGCCTATAGTTATAGGA
>NZ_NPJC01000026.1:0-1760 GCF_002251405.1 Prevotella sp. P4-98
GAAGGAAGAGTTCTTTGAAAGATTTACATAAAACAGAGAAGTAGTAGTACAAGAAGCGAGACTTACTTTTTATGAGTACAGTCTTGGGTGAATTTACGAACCGTCGATTTTTAGGAATCAAGGTGCTTTATGATCCATGATACTACCGGATATGAGATTCGTTCTGAACAGAGACACGACACTTCTTTAAGAAGTATCAAAGATATTTTTACAATGGAGAGTTTGATCCTGGCTCAGGATGAACGCTAGCTACAGGCTTAACACATGCAAGTCGAGGGGCAGCATTATCGAAGCTTGCTTTGATAGATGGCGACCGGCGCACGGGTGAGTAACGCGTATCCAACCTTCCCCATAGTCAGGAATAGCCCGGCGAAAGTCGAATTAATGCCTGATGTTTTCCACGGACGGCATCTGATGTGGAACAAAGATTCATCGCTATGGGATGGGGATGCGTCTGATTAGCTTGTTGGCGGGGTAACGGCCCACCAAGGCAACGATCAGTAGGGGTTCTGAGAGGAAGGTCCCCCACATTGGAACTGAGACACGGTCCAAACTCCTACGGGAGGCAGCAGTGAGGAATATTGGTCAATGGGCGGAAGCCTGAACCAGCCAAGTAGCGTGAGGGATGACTGCCCTATGGGTTGTAAACCTCTTTTATAAGGGAATAAAATACGGGACGTGTCCTGTTTTGCATGTACCTTATGAATAAGGACCGGCTAATTCCGTGCCAGCAGCCGCGGTAATACGGAAGGTCCGGGCGTTATCCGGATTTATTGGGTTTAAAGGGAGCGCAGGCGGTCTTATAAGCGTGACGTGAAATGCAGCGGCTCAACCGTATGATGTGCGTCGCGAACTGTGAGACTTGAGTGTATTCGATGTCAGCGGAATTTGTGGTGTAGCGGTGAAATGCTTAGATATCACGAAGAACTCCGATTGCGAAGGCAGCTGACAAGGCTACAACTGACGCTAAAGCTCGAAAGTGCGGGTATCGAACAGGATTAGATACCCTGGTAGTCCGCACGGTAAACGATGGATGCCCGGTGTTTGCGATATACAGTGAGCGCCCAAGCGAAAGCGTTAAGCATCCCACCTGGGGAGTACGCCGGCAACGGTGAAACTCAAAGGAATTGACGGGGGCCCGCACAAGCGGAGGAACATGTGGTTTAATTCGATGATACGCGAGGAACCTTACCCGGGCTTGAACTGTAGGCGAACGATCCAGAGATGGTGAGGCCCTTCGGGGCGCCTATGGAGGTGCTGCATGGTTGTCGTCAGCTCGTGCCGTGAGGTGTCGGCTTAAGTGCCATAACGAGCGCAACCCCTCTCTTCAGTTGCCATCAGTTTAGGCTGGGCACTCTGGAGACACTGCCACCGTAAGGTGTGAGGAAGGTGGGGATGACGTCAAATCAGCACGGCCCTTACGTCCGGGGCTACACACGTGTTACAATGGGTGGTACAGAGAGTTGGGTGTACGCAAGTGCATTCTAATCAAGAAAGCCATCCTCAGTTCGGACTGGGGTCTGCAACCCGACCCCACGAAGCTGGATTCGCTAGTAATCGCGCATCAGCCATGGCGCGGTGAATACGTTCCCGGGCCTTGTACACACCGCCCGTCAAGCCATGAAAGCTGGGGGCACCTGAAGTCCGTGACCGCAAGGGTCGGCCTAGGGTGAAACCGGTGATTGGGGCTAAGTCGTAACAAGGTAGCCGTACCGGAAGGTGCGGCTGGAACACCTCCTTTCTGGAGACGGATCTTAGAT
>NZ_NPJC01000027.1:0-863 GCF_002251405.1 Prevotella sp. P4-98
CGGCTCAATAGATTTTTCATAGGGGTAAATGAGTATGATTCATATGAAATGCTTACCTTTGCATCATGGAAGACAAAGGTTTGCTAATGTTGGCACGTATGGTGCTGCCCAAGGAAGTGCTTGACCACTTCATCATAACTGATATTGAGTACGTTGACACGAAGGCTTATGACGAGCCTGAGATGCACATTCACCTTGACGAGAAAATACATCCAGACCTTCAGGGTGACAGTCATTTTGAATCGAAGGGTTTTATCTCTCCCGTAGAGGTGACAGACTTTCCCATCCGTGACCACAAGGTGGTACTGGTTCTGCGCCGCCGCAGGTGGATAGATACCCGCACAGGAAAGAGTTTCATTCTCCCGCTGAAAGTGACAGCCGACGGCACCCGCTACTCTAAGGAGTTTGCGGCTTTTTTAAAACAGACGTATGGGGAAATCCCCAGTGACCTGCCGTACGCTTGAGGATTTCTACTACATTGACGCACATACGTTCAAGAAACAGTACAAGGAGGTTCTGAGTGGCTATCGTAGCTGGAGTGAACTGCCACACGCAGACGAATGGCTTGTGTTTCCGGAAAACATTGGCTCTCATCTGGCTATAGATGAGACAAGCCTGTCCAACGGCGAGCTGTACACTATCGTAACCAACCGTGAGCGTCATGGCGGTGAGGGATGTCTTGTTGCAGTCGTATCCGGCACGAAGTCGGAAGATGTCATCAAAGCCTTGGAGAATATTCCCGAAGAGAAACGCGAGGCAGTGACGGAGATAACACTTGACCTGTCTGACTCCATGCACAAGATTGTACGATCTGCTTTTCCGAAAGCCCAACGTGTCATTGACCGCTTTCACATTCAGAAACT
>NZ_NPJC01000028.1:0-116387 GCF_002251405.1 Prevotella sp. P4-98
TGTTACTTTAAGCTTTGATCACTATAAAGTTACTGATAATCAGCCACTTAACCAAATTTTATTAGTTATATTACGTTAATTAACTCCTTCATTTTCAAACGATTACGTTAGAATTAACAGAGTATTGTGTTAATCGCATAGCGGAAAAACACTTGTCTATTTGAGCCGTTTTGTATAGTCAATAGCCTTGCCGTTTCAATCTACAGGTCATTCCGGTATGTATGAGAGATCTATTTGCTTGGGCAGATTGTCTTTCTTCACGAATACTGTTCTTTTATACTTCCCATCCCACGTCATCGTAAACTTCAAGTCTTGATGTAGGGGCACTTGAAAATTGGTTGTGTATGGTGTGATATTTATGTTATAATTACGTGAAGAGTAATATTTGCCATAATTATATACAGGTTTTTCAAATTCACACTCTATGTCATAATACTCAGCACCTTCAGGCTTTGTGTTGGCAAACACTTTAACATATTGGGCTTCCCATAAAATATAATCGCTAACCACATGGTATCTATCTGTCCAGAAAGCATCAATGTCACGAAAATATGTTGCTCGCGTGAAATATTTCTTGTCATCTAAATCAGGGTATAAATAATAGTACTGTTCTAATCCATCATTATTTTCGTCAGTCTTACGAAATATGGTGAACTTATATATGCCGTTCTCGTCAGTCTTTGAAGTGGCTTTTTTACGATTGCAACTAACAATATAAGCACCTCTATAGAAGTAGAATACAACAGGTATATTCTTTACGGGTTGGTTGTTGTGGTCTATTATTCTGCCTGTAATAGTTAGTTGGTCTATTGCATCCGCAGGAGTATCGTCTTCTTCTATTGTACATCCACTGAACAATCCAATGATACACAATGCCAGAATAAGTTTATATGAATACTTCATATCTAAAATAGTTTTAAAAGGTTATAATAGCTATTGTTGGGTCATAAAACACTTGATAATTTCTGCAAATATCGTCTTTTTTTTTTACAGCACAAGGTTTTTTGTGTTAATTAAGGTTAATGGCATAGGAATTTCACTTCAATGGCAGATATTCCCCATCGTTTGTCCACAGAAAAGCCATGATTGTCTTCTTGTTTGCGGACTGTTGCTGACTGTGTTATGGACGTTGGTATAATATGTTGATAAACAGATGTTTCTCGTGAACAGACGGTCGATGCGAATGCAAAGTAAATTGATTTGCTCAGGAAAACAAATTGATTTCCTTTGCAAAGTAAATTGATTTGCTCAGCAAAACAAATTGTTTTGCTGAGAAGAGCGACTTTCGTTTGAGACATGCAGCAGTTCTTTAGCGCATGAATATCATCGTGACAGTAGGGCAAAATCATTAAAAATGCCGAGTAAATTCATTGAATTTGCTGACCAAATTCAATGAGATTGCTGACCAAATTCAATGAATTTGCAAAACAGCGCACTATCCTTTTGACTATCATGCACTTGCAATGACCTTGTTTTGCTGGTCGCGAAACAGCGATGGCGATACGCCATATTTGCGCTTAAAGGCGCTGCAGAAGTGGCTTTGGTGCTCGTAACCCAGATGATAGCCGATGGTGGAAAGGTGGTTGGTCGTTGATAGGAATGTGGCTGTATTTGATGGGAATGTGCCCAGTAGTTGGTCAGTTGGTGGTCGAATGGTGGTCGAAGCGCGTCAGGACAAAGTCATCGACCACCAGTTAAGCCATTGTATCTCTGTCTGTTAAGCGGTATTGGTGGTCGAGTGGTCGATTTTTTCGACATCGCGTGTGCGCCTGCGTGCGCTCGTGTGCGCGTATGTATGCGAGGAATAATAAGGTCTTTATCTCTCTCCGCTCCTATAGATTTCCGCGAACTATATCTCGTTGACATCCCGAACACACAGGGAAGCAAGCGTCTGATTCGAACTTGCAACATTGCGCATAACAGCACTATGCCTTACGAAGGGCAGACGGACAATAACAACGCATCGCTTGACGTCTGCCCTTATACTTTATTTCTGCAATCCGAAGTCGGCCTGTTGGGCTTCTACCTCTTGCAACAGACGGTTGCGCTCATCTTCCGAAAGTTGGCGAGAAGCTGTTTTCGTGGTAGAAACAGCGGCATTTTCACCTGATGTAGGCTGAATATCGCCCGAAAGCATGGGCAAAGGTGCTGCCACACTCGTCAGTTCAAGGTCGGCAGCGGTAGGTGCGTGAGTGCCAGGGAATGCCACTTCGGCATGAACACGTATTTTTCCAGGAGTGCGAGTTGAACGTATCAGCAGAGGAGCACTACCCCATTCTACCGCACGGGGATTGGCGCCAATGGATGCATCGCCGATGACAGAGCCTTCACCCGATACGGTGAAACGGATTTGGTCTTTAGCAAGACGACGTACATGACCGAGATCGTCGGTCACTTCACATACCACAACGATAAAATCGCTGCCATCTGCCACCAGTTGACGTCCCAATGTATCTACACGAAGACGCAGTTTGGTGCTTCGACGTGAAGGCATACGATCATCACGACAAACCACCTTACCATTGACAATACCCTCTGCCACCATGTGCACACGCTGCCAGTTTTTCTGCGTATAACTCCAGTTGCGTGCCTCAAAGAAGTTCCATGCGCCTTTGAATACCACGGGTTGTGAGGGAGCATGACCAACGGAATGAACCACAGGCAATGTCCAAGAATGAACTCCATCGTAGATAGAAAGTCGCACAGAGTCGCAATTGGAGAACACGGTGACGTCAGCATCAGAGAATTGCGTCATTTCATGGGCTATAAACACCTGAGGTTTCGGATCTGACACAAACGGTTGTAATGTGGCAGAAAACATCTGCAAGGCAGTTTTCGGTTGGCGGAACGCATCATAAATACCTCCCCAGTAGGGATCTGGATGATAACCGCGCTGATGGTCGAAGGGGTGCCATTGACAACCGCCGATAAACTGTCCGGTGGTATGAAACAGTTCGTCGGTGCTCTTGAAAAGGCTCATCGCCTGCATCAGCATAGGTCGTTCACCCCATGACCGCGAAGCCCTGTTGAGATTGTTGTGAGCATACCAGTCGTCAACGAGTTCGCCAAACTCTCTCGTAAAGATGCACTGACGGGGTTTGTCATCCTTGAAATCATCGCCTGGCCAACCATATACAACATCATAATGGTCTGCCACTCCTGCCGAATGAACATCGGCAGCAGCCACAGGACGACCTTCATAGGGATATTCCTCTCGTGTGATTTGCAAGGCATCGAGGGCAAATTTCTTGGGATAGCGCGTTTCGTTGAGGATGGGTTCCCACATCAGAACCGATGGATGGTTGCGGTCGCGACGGATAATCTGACGGGTATTGGCATGTACCTTCTCGTCCCACCCCGGTGTTTTATTCCAGTATTGCCATCCCGGTGTTGCCACAATGACAAAGAGACCGAGTTCGTCGCAAGCATCCATAAATGCAGGATCCTGTGGATAGTGGGCGGTGCGGATGATAGTGAAACCAGCATCACGCAGTCTGCGAGCATCGCGCCACTGCTGAGAGTTGGGCAGTGCGTTGCCCACGTATGCAAAGTCTTGATGACGGTTGGCACCTACCAACTGGTGGTAACGACTGCCATTGAGCCAGAATCCGTCTTTGCCACGAAATTCAAATGACCGGATGCCGATGCGGGTAGTACCGCCATCCATGGGCTGACGACCTTGACGCACATAGGTGTTGACATGATAAAGGGTTGGTGACTCTGGACTCCACAGTTTGGGACGAGCCACTTTGATGCGCTGGCTGACTGTGCGTGTCTCGCCAGGAGCCAGTCGCAACGAGGTAACGACACGTTTTCCTGTCTCCTGCAATACATTGGTCACGGTCAGCGTCACAGGCTGCTGACCAGTATTAGCCACTTCGGTATTGACACACACCACGGCTTTTTCGCTACTGATGTTCTCACAATGCACGAAAATACCGCCTCCTGCCACACGGTTTGCCTCGATGGCATCGGTGATATGCACCATACCTTTGGCTATCAGCCATACATCACGGTAGATGCCACCATGATAGGCAAAATCGAGCGTCATCTGTGGTTTGCCTGGAGGAAAACTCTTATCGTCACTATTATCAGCCATAACAGCTACCAAAACATCATCGCCGGCAGTCAGACCGAGCTTCGTCAGCGATATGGTAATAGGCAGATAGCCGCCTTCATGACGTTTCACTTCACGACCGTTGACATAAACCACCTGTTTGCCCATGATGGCTTCGAAATGGAGGCTGACGTCTTTACCAGCAGTTTGGGTTGGCATCACGAAGCGTTTACGATACCATGCCACACCCTGATAGTTACGGCAGCCACTGGCTTCGGCAGGCATCAACTGTACGGTATGGGGAGTGGAAACCACTTCCCAAGCGTGATCATCATAGTCAGTGCGGTTGGCTTCAGGCACATCGCCCAGATGGAAACGCCATCCGTTGTTGAAATTCCACACGGTTCTGCCACTGCCTTCGAGAGGGAACAATCCTGCAACGGATGGTACATCGGCTGCATGCAGTCCCATGACAAGCGTCACCATGAGTAATAAGGTATAAAATCTGTTCATTGTTTGTTACTTGTTTCTATGTTCTGCCCCTATCGGCCATCTGCACGAAAAAGGGGAATATGTTCGATTTTATCTTTGTTCTTACGTCTGTCGTCATGCTACATCCTGCTTCGGCGGAATGTATGGATGACCACACACCAACTGAGGCAAAAGTCAGAAATCAGTACGGAATGATGACACAGGCAAACCATCGTGCATTAAATCACCCACTGCCCAGTCGGACCATGCATAACGTACTGCCACAGGATGGGCAACGCTGTCGGACTTCACATAAACGCGATTACGGGCTATCCACACATGGTTAGCAGGATGGAACACACTGTCGCGACCAGCCACTTCAAAGAGTTTTGAGGTGGTGCCATGTTCGAAATAAACCCATTCCTTACTCCGGTCAAACTGTACCACGGCAGTATCTCCCTGAAATTCTACTTTGCTATAAGTAGCGAAATCGGGCAACCCCTTCACGCCGTAAGTGTTTGTAAGGGCAAGCAGAGCCAGTCGTTCGCCGGCTTGTCGTTTCATGCGTGGATGAATGCCATATTCCAAACCGGCATCCATCAACACCGCCATACGGGCATGGGGTATGCGCTGCTCAGCCAAGAGTTGTTGTTCGCGCAAGAGTTGGCTACCGCTCCAATTGATGAGACTATAATCGTAGGGAGCTATCTGACAATAGTAGAATGGAAAATCGCCTTGCTTCCAGTCGGCACGCCATCCTCGTACCATGGTTTCCAACAGTGAGGCATAGTAGTCGTAACGGGGCACATTATCCTCACCTTGATACCAAATAGCACCACGCATGGCATAACCGATAAGGGGACGAAGCTGTCCATTATATAAAGCGGTGGGGCAACGCTGCTTCAACCGATTCACATCCTTCTCATCACGAGGGAGTGTCACCTTTGGAAATGCCTTCAACCAGTCGGCTGCCATCCATGCTTCACAAGCAGAACCACCCCAGGCGGTGACGATGAGCCCAACGGGAACATCAAGTTGCTGACGCAGCGCACGTCCGAAATAATAGGCGGTGGCAGAGAAATTGCGCACGCTCTCACTGTTGGCCTCGCTCCATTCGCCTTCTACATCGGTTTGTGGAGTGATTGCAGCATGGCGTTTGACGGTGAAAAGGCGCATTTTTGTATCTTTACAGCGCAAGAGTTCTTCGGTTGTTCCCTCTACAGGCTGCATCTTGAAACCTTTCATGGGCATCTCCATATTCGACTGTCCGCTACAAATCCATACCTCGCCAACGAGCACATTGCTAAGCATGGTCTTTTCACCGTCGTCGATAGAGATGGTGAAAGGGCCTCCCGCTGTGGGAGTTGTGATGGTGATAGAGAAACTGCCGTCGGCATTAACACGGCTTTTCCATTTACCATGAGTCCATGAAGCAGTAACGACCAAAGGGGCACCAGGTGTCGCTGTGCCCCAAAGCCGACATTCAGTTTGCTGCTGAAGCACCATGCCATCGGCAAAAAAGCGAGGCATCACGACCTTGGCTTGCACCAAGGTGCAGAGACACAAAAGCGGAAGGGATAGTAGAAGTCTTTTCATTATTGTTGTTTTGTTGCTTTAGTAATACGGATAATGGGTTGGGCAAGGAGACCTGCAGGCAATAGGCTGTCGCCCTTGGTGCGGTATCGGGCATTGGTCCAAATGCCATCAAACGGGGCTTTGCCTGCATCAGCACCACGCAAAGCATTATGCCAAGTGTTGGTAACGGCGATGCGCAACGTATTGTTGCCACGATGCAGAGCATTGGTAATATCTACCTCGTAAGGGGATGTCCATACAATGCCACAGTCGGTTTCGTTGACCCAAATCTGCGCCACATCTCTAACATCAGGCAACGAGAGATAATAGCGTTGTCCCTTTTTTACCTTGATTTTGAAGTTTGTGGTATAAGTAGCACGACCACTATAATAGCGGATACTATCGTTGGATGACGCTGTCCAATCAGCAAGTGGTTGCTGCTGGAGACTGACACCATTGTTGTGGAAGTGGATATCCCATGGTGCTGTGGTGAGCACATGGTGTTGAAGCGTTGTTTCGGGCGCATTTCCTTGTGACTCATCTGTAAATATAACAAATGCCGAACCATAGGCTGACAAGGTTAACATCAGTTCGGTTCTTCCGTTGGAATGGCGGAAAACTGGTTGTTCCTGCTTCCCATCGATAGGATAATAGATATGAGGAACACCTTTAGTGGTGCGCAGCGATATGGTCATGGTGCGTGCGCTGTCCAGCTGATTGGCAAGGAAATATATCTCTGTATTGCCATCACGACGATGGTTGAATGCCACTCCTTCGGGCAATAAGGCATCAGGGCCGATGACATCGAGGGTGTCTTGGCAATAAGGTGTGCGGATGATGCGCACGCCTTGACTTTCGAGTTCAGCAATGCGACGCTTGGAGGCATCGGAAACGAATGAGCCTTGTGGCACGACGAGCGCCTTATAATCAAACCTTCCATTCTGCAATCCGTCAGGATTCATCGAGTCGTAGCAGTAGCCATGAAGGGCATTGACCCAATTCTTGAGGTCTATGATACCTGCAGAATGGCGCACTCCAACGGGACTTTCTTCCATGGGTTGCCCCTCATTGGCAAGGCGCCGTGCCTCATCAGCTATGCGGTCGGTACCAAAAAGACCGGGCAACATGGGCACAAGACGGTCGGGAGTAAGTGATCGAGACGGCATTTCGTCACCAGTAAATACGGCAATATCTACTACGGGAACACCACGTTGAAGCCATTCTTGGCATCGGGTGATGTAATCGACCATACCCTTGGCCTCACGAAACCAAGTTTGGTCACGTTGGAAGAAAAGTCCGATTCCATCGAGAGTCATACCTGGGCGGCGGTCCATCCATGGGTTGTGGGTGTTGACATGAAAGAACAGTCTATTCATGCCCAATGCCAAATTGCGATCAAGCAATGGTTTGATCATGGCTGGAGTTTCATTCCAAACACCACGAATCTCGGTAAATCCCTCTGCCTGAACGATGGTTTTGCCATAAACATGCGCTCCACTGATGGCATCAAGCATATCGTTGGGTTTGTCATGTGTGGGAGAATTGAGCCAAAACTCACCCATCGGAAAATCCACATAGCGGTAGTGGGTCAGTCCATCACTAATCATGGTGGGGGCAACACTCTCTGAGGAAAGACATACTCCATATTGACGGGCCTTGCGGGCTGCCGTGGCAAAGAACACATCGTTGATGAGATGGTCAATGGTGGTACGGATGTCACGCAACACGCGATCATCTCCCGGCATCGGAATGCCTGCATAAACGGGAAGGAAAGGTAAAAGGTCGTAACCACAACGCCGCTGAAACTCATCAGCAAACGACGCTGACCAGTTTTGCGACCCACATTCCCAAGAGTCAATATGAATATAGCGCACTACGTTGGAATGGGGTCTTTTCATAAACTGTCCAAACCAACTGTCAATTTGTTTCTCTACTGTTTTCTGTGTGAATTTATCACACTCCAGTCCCTTACCTCCACCTGCAGTGGCATTGGTGTGACCTGTAGCGGTATGGCCAAAACGAACAATACGCCATATTCCATTGCCCAACGGATGTCTGGGGCTACCATCCTTGTCGAGCATCACCACTTCTGGAAAATCTGTCGAAGGACTGTTGTTGGTGGCTATGCGCCACACACTACCATTCTTGGCTTCATACTGATCGATGACAGCATCGGCCCCCAAACGGATATCACGTATTTTCAACGTAGGTGCCCATTTAGCAGCATCAAGATCTTCACTACCGGGTTCGGTGCCTACAGGCGTCCAATAACAACGAAAATATCGGGCTGTGGTGGCAGGAAGACTATAGGTATAGTTCTGATCGGTATTCTGCCATCCTTGTCGGGGAGGTGTCAATTGGCGTACCAACTGATAGGTTACACCATCCGTACTGGCTTCAATACGCAATCGCTGCGCCTGCACATTGTTGCCACTGGGCACGATATGGATACTTCGTACTTGTTGCGGAGCATCGAAAGAAAACTCGATAAAACCGGGTGTTCTCGCACGAAATACTCCCTTTTCATCGCGTTTGATCGTTCCGCCTTCATGGGGTTTGGGCAATGGTGATGCCACACGAACGGCAAAAGCGGCAATATCACGATAGAAACCCAAATGGCCGGGATGAGCTTGGGGCAAGGCAAATGTGGAATGACGTCGGCCGATATGTACGATGGTGTCGGTCCATACCACCTGTTGCATCGATTCTTCAGGACTAATCCAAGGACCGCCTGCCAAGGCAAAGCCATCGCAGATATGCACACCCATCTGCATCTGTAGTGAGTCACTCTGCTCCATGGCATAGTCAACCATCTGCCAAAAGGTGGGTGTGAGTTGCTGGGCAGTGCCTTGATAGTCGGGCCGTTCACCCACACCACGTATGGGCATGAGGTAACAGCCTTCCAATCCCACATCTTTCATGGCTTGAAGATCTGCTTTGATGGCTTGTTTGCTTACTGCACCGTACATCCAATACCAGAATGTCCAGGGGCGCGACGAGGCATGTGCTTGCATGCCAAGTGTCAAAAGGGCAATGCTGATGAGATATTTCTTCATTCGAACGAGAGTATTGCGGTGATGGAATCTGAACCTTCTGCCCAATAGGGTTGTGCAGAAGGACCATTGAGATCGGTGGTATTAACCTTGTTGCGCACAGCAGGAATGGCTCTCAAGAGCGAAACACCAGTTTCTGGCAAGGTATAGAGCAGGTGGTCACGGCCATCACGTGGCTGGTAAATACCTACATAGGCATTAGGCTGACGGATGCCGATAACGCCCTCTTTTGTTTCAAGTTGCATCCAGTTGACGGTAGAGAAATAACCTTTAAACTCAGGATATTCGAAGGTTTCACCAGGAATGGGATCATTATAGGCAGTGGTCCAATAGCCATATTGTGGGCCATCGAGGCGATTTTGCCATACACGATAAGGGCCATTGCCCACCCAGCGTTTGCCTTTCACCTGCTGTTCTGGATAATCGAAAGTAATACCCAACAGATCTACCACACCATTGAAATACCAATGGGCGGTCAGTCTCACACTACCATCGGCCATAAAGGTCCATTCCACTTGACTTAGAGAACCATGTCTGTAGGTAGCAACGAGTGTGGAATCATTCCATGAAAAACCATCGAAAGTACCTTGATCAGCATAAGTGATATAGTCGGTTTTCTTCTTAAATGCCTCTTTATCATCATGGTTATAGAAGCCATCATCGGAACGGTCGCTACGTTTGGCTGCTACGAAACGGGGACCATTAGCAAAGGAAATGATACGATTTGCCACAGTAACAGACTGAAGACAACCGTTTTTCCTCGAGAACGTATAGTGGCGACCACCCACGGCAACAGTGGTTGTAGTGTCGGTCTCATGCGGTTGGAGCTGTTGAGCTACGACAGGTTTATCAGCAATGAACTCCTCTGCGAAGCGCCAGGTATAGATTTCCTCACCTTGCGGATTGCATACTGTCACGAGGAGTGTGCCTTCTGGCTGTTGGGGTAAAGTAATATATCCCTCGCCATGAGGATTGATATCGGGTGAAGGCAATGAGCCTTGTGCCAATACCTTAGTGGCTGATTCCCCGTAGCGAGGCATTACCACATACTGATAGGTAAAACGGCAATCCTTCAGCGAAGTAAAATCATAATGGTTTGCCACTTTCAATCGGTTGCCCTCCCTACTGATTTGTACGGGACACCATATTTCACGGATAGTATAATAAGAGCCTTCTTTCTCCATATGGGGACCTACAATGCCATCGGAGGCAAAGTTACCCATACAATCGACAAGTCCATTCATATCGGTACGCACCACACCTTGATCCATCAAATCCCATAGAAAACCGCCGGCACAACGTGGATTGGACATCATGAGGTGCCAGTAGTCTTTCAGTCCAGCTCCATGTCCGCCATCATAGAGGCCATGAAGAAATTCGGTAGGCATGAAGATTTCTTTCTGTCTCATGTATTCTGCCGTTTCACCCCACGAACGGTAATGTTTGGTTTCAAAGCCATTGCGATTGGCCCAAGGATAGAGCACCACACGCTGTTGAAGGTCAAAACGATGGAAAACAGGTTCGAGGTCGTAGTTAAACCCGCCTTCATTGCCATTACTCCAAAAGATGATAGAAGGATGATTGCAGTCACGAGTGACCATTTCTTCCGCTAGTTGCGACCCAACAATAGTGCCGTGTGCCCAATGCCAACCAGGAAGTTCACACTCTACATAGAGTCCGAGCGAGTCACAAGCATCAAGAAATTCAGGGTCTGCAGGATAATGAGACAAGCGTACTGCATTCATATTCATTGACTTGATAAGCTTGACGTCTTCTATATTTTTGGCTTTTGACAGGGTGCGACCGGTTTCTGGACGGAAAGAATGACGGTTGACGCCCTTGAATATAACTTTCTTGCCATTGATAAACACGCCATCTTCGGCATCGCCATTATAAGTATGGCGGTATTCAATGGTGCGGAAACCAAACTTCTGACGTTCGACATGAAGCAAACGGCCACCACTATCACGCAAAGAGAATACTGCTGTATAGCGATAGGGTTGTTCGGCATTCCACAAGCGGGGATGGCTGACCATGAAATCTATCAGGGTATGGTCACTACCAACAGCAAATCTGTTACTATGGGCAATGGTTTTACCACCCTCATCAACAATTTCCACTCCTACTGTAGAACCGGGAACAGCACGGTTCAGATTGACTTCTGCTCGCATACGACCATCAGCTTTCGCATCTATGGCTATTCGCTGGATGTTGAGAGCTGGTTTCGCCACGATGAAGACAGGGCGCCAAATACCGCCGAAATTCCAATAATCGGCACGACGTTCAGCAAGATTCACTTGTGGATCAGCACTCTCCTTTGACACTTCCACCTCAAGGCGATTAGCCTTTTTGCCGAAGAAAACACGGTCAGAAACATCAAACTGAAAACGGGTAAAACCGCCTTGATGCAGTCCAGAACCAGCTTTACGCCCATTGATGGTCACTCGCGCATCGGTAAAGACAGCTTCAAAGGTAAGCAGAATCTGTCTGCCCCGCCATGCTTCAGGCAATTGGAAGGTAGTACGATAATGTCCTTTCTCATCAGCAATGCCTTCGGGAGTTGCCTTGCCATAAAAGCGCATACCATATTGGTAAGTACCAAAACCTTGCAGTTCCCAGCACGACGGCACTCCAATCTTAGTCCATTGTCCGCTGTTGCGACCATCAGTACACCGGAAATCCCACTGCACCATATCGTCAGCACCGTGCCCGGAGAGATACTGTCGTTCGGTTTCTACCGACGGTTGAGCCTGAGTTGCAAGGATAACCATGCTAGCCAGAGCAGAAAAAATCAGTCGTTTCATGTCGTTATTTATTTTATAATAAGGACGCACGAGTACACGTTATGTCATCATCTATACACAGCATACTTGGACTATCCTAAGGGCATAGGACAAGATAGAATAGTAGTAAGAGGCAAATAAAAAAAGCACATGTCAGAACTGCACGACAAATACGCTATCGAGACTTCTTTCCCAAAGAAAGAAAAATTCGCTCTTTCAATCTAGCAGTTTCCTCACTGCTGAGGAATGAACAATCATCAAGATGCATCAAAATATCGCATGCGGTGAGAAATGCATGATGGGCACGATAGGGCGCAGTAATATAGGTTTCCCATCGGGAAACCATCGATGTGTCGCGGTCGAGTACGTAGCGGATGAAATCATCATCACACAAAAACTCATCAACCTGGGTATAATAGTGCTTTTTCACGTGCCTCGTCTTTTTCTAATGACGTATAGGCACATCTGTTGTCATCACTGAATAGTCTGTAAGACACCTGCTGATTCGCGCAATTTCAACATACCACGGTGCATCAAGTTACGTACTGAATGGTAGTTCATCTGCATACGCTCACACACCTCAGGATATTTACGACCTTCCAAATAGTAAAGGGTGATGGCTTCACGCTGTCGCGGTGTGAGACATTGCATCAATGCTGCCACTTGTTGAAATTGCATCTGTTCGTCTTCGATCAATAAGTATCCTTGTTCCACATCGCAGTCAGCTGCTCGTCCTGCATAACACTCTACTTCATTGTCGCTGCAAAATGACTGATGACGAAAGGCGTCAAGGAGACGGTTCTTCATAGAGATGACCAGATAAGAGGCAAAATTCTTAATATCTGTCTGCTCGCTTCGTTTACTATATACCTTAAGGAAAACTTCCTGAATGCAATCTTTCAGCAACTCTTCATTATGTGTCATGCGCAATCCATAAGTATATAAAGGTTGTACATACATTTCGTACAACTCGGCAAAGGCTGCATCGCTGCCCTTGCTGAATTCGGTGAGGAGCGTCTGAGTACGCGCTCTTTGCGTTTCTGTAGTCATTGTTGTTAGGTAGTATATGTGTGTAGTAGTTTGTTTGTTTTCTGATGACAAAGTTAAGAAGAATTGATTTATATCAACCGGAAAAACAAATAAGAAAATGGGAAAAATCGTGAAATACCGATTTTTCCCATTATTTAAGTCATTTTTTACGAATCCAGTATATACCTCGTTCGGTAAACTCTATTTGCCGTCGCACCATTCCTTTCTCGGTGATATCGCCAGTTTTCGCATCTATCTGCATATATTTATAGGTAGAAGAACTGGCAAGCGGCAGACTCAATGGTGTACTGGTTGTCTTATATACCACATAGCCACAATCACCTTGCAACAGGTAGTTGTCGTCAATTTTCTGCGGTTTCATCGAGGTTATGTCACGCAAAAACATCTTATCATTCACCGGGACATTAGCACATGAACCACCTGCCATCAAAGCTGCCCAGCCCATTTCAGGATACTTTTGGGCGGAATAGATGACTGCTTTATCAGGATAGCTGGTGCGATATTCCGCTACGGCACGATACACGTCATCAAAACGCACACTACCACCACGGATTTTACGCATATACTGGCGTGGTGCCATATTCATACCACCCGGCGGTGCATATTGTCCTTTTTGATGGTTGTACCATTGTTCGATGTCGATGATATCGACAATTTTTGAGCGTATAGGATCGTTCAGAATACTATCCTGCACATCCTTTGTGACAGCCAGTGCCACCAAAGTGCGACCATTTTCTGTTTCCCATTCAGCAACCACATCGAGCCAGAAGCGCACAAATGGCAGGGGACCGGTAAATTCCTCACCAATGGAATGTACCACATTAGGCTGTCCTTTGAAAGCATCAAGCATCTGACGGATATATTGCCGATGAAGCGGACGGAGGCTTTCGTTGGTAGTATCGTAGAAAAGTTGAGCGGTGAAGATACGCTTGTCACCTGTAAAATTGACTGGTTCCAAGAATGGTGTATGGTTCACATTATTGGCAGTACGCCATGGACAATCAACCCAATGGGCACCAGCCTCCAAGATATTGTGCTGAAAATAGTGTTGGTTTTTGAGTAGGATACCTATGTCTTGCGATTTTTCAGCAAACTGACGAAGACGATAGAAATACCACAGATTAGGTTTGGTCAAATCGTAGAGCGACAATCCATCCCATGCTGTACCTTGTCCGCTACGGGCAAAAGGCTGTTCAAAGAACGGTGCCCATACGTCACCATTCTTACGACGGATGCGTTCATGGTCATCGCGTCGGCGGTCAGTCCATAGACCATAGTTTTGGCTGAATATTACTGTGTGCGATTTTTTCATGGTTTCTACCACACTATCCACACGGTCGGTGAGACCAGTACCTTCTTCGCTAGGTACGAAACGAGTGAGTGCAGCTTTGGCTTTAGGCAGGAAACTACTTATCGTGCGACCAGACCACCAAGGCGTTTGATGCTTCTGTCCAACCAATACAGCACCATTTTTGGTAATCCAACCATTGGTTAGGGCATAGACGGACGGATTCTGTACCGATGGTTTCGGAGATTTACAGACCAAAGGTTTAATCGGTGTAATGTCTGCTTCAAAATGTGCGGAATCAATCCAAGCCTCCATCGTAGTACGTGGCAACAGGGCTTCTGTCGACATTTTCATCGCCACTTCCATAGTAGGCGAACTGCTTGCAGTAGTATTTCGCTCCAACACACGGCATCGTTTATCTATCTCATCCCGATCGGTAGTTAGGCGTTTCAATAATTGGTCACGATACGCACTGTAGGGTTTGACATGTTCGTTCATCTTGGAATACTCACCATTGCCTACTATCTGTCCCCAACAACCAATTGAATAATTGCGATTCAGCGTATCAGGTGAATAGCAGAACAAACCTGCAGCCGTACACTGCCAAAGCGTGCTATTGGCGGTATTCCAGCCTGCACCAAACTTCTCCAACTCCAGATTACGGAACAAAAGATCGTTGCCATCAATGTTGACAAGGTCAAACAACAGACCTGGCGCCATGGAAGAGATACTGCCACTGGGACCATACGATTGCCAACTGTCACACTGTACAAAGGCATTGGGACCTGGAGCAGTATGTCCGGCAGCATAGTCGTTGATGCCATATTCGGAATAACAACGCTGAAAGAGTGTTTTTTCGCCCAATACTAAATAGGTGCGACGACGTAAACCACCAATCTCTGACACAGGAGCCAATGACTTGCAGTCTTCAACAGTGACCTGAGAAGCGCTGCGACCTACGACAACCGAAGAACCTGCAAAATGTCGGAAGGTGACCATACGTACCCAGCAATTCTCAGCATCAGTAATTGATACGCCATCCCAACAGTGGTTTTCATCTTTCGGCAAGGTGCGGTCGTAATCAGATTCAAGTGTAAGATTCTCTACGCCGCAACGTTCAAGGAGCCCTGGTTGGGTATAGGCAACAGCCTTAGCCCCGCCCCACCGTTGTTCTATCGAGAGGGTTACGGGAGCGTCGAGCGCCAGTGTATTGCCCTTATACGACATGATACGGCGATTCCAACGCAGATCAATATCCCCAGGATGCCATGCCCAATACCCCATCCGCTGGCCTCCGCCAAACGATTCGCAACCGAGTGAGCGAATCCAATCTGCAGTAGAAGGCCGCCATACAAGGAGTCGGGTGCCAGTAGTCCATGTTTTGGGTAATGACTTAACACCTATGGATAGAGCGCCAGCAGGCGTATTTTCCACATCAACAGTATCTCCATAGATGCGCTGGGGTTGTCCTTCGATATAGAGTAGCGCTCCCCTGTCGTATCCTGTCTTGCGCAGAATGGTGCGGTCGCGACCACTTCCACGAAGCACCACGCCACTGGTTCTTATACGTAATGGAGTGGCAAGGTTAAAGACACCGTCCCCCAACAATACCGCACCACGGACACCCAATCGAGCATCGGGTTTCTGCCGACTTACCATGTCAATGGCCTGTTGAATCAACGGAGCATCATCACCACCTGTAGGTTGCACATAGACCTTCACGGCAGCATCAGGAATCGGCTGTTCCGAACGTTCATACCCACAATACGAGTAATCCATCGGCAACACTTGGGCTGCCGATGGAATTACCATAAGTAGGAAAAGGAGTTGTAAGAATCCCTTTTTCATCATTTTTCTGTTTTCTTTTGTTGTTCTATGCGTTTGTACCATGCCTCACGTTCAGCTTTCAGATTATATCCTCTTGCTGTGAGCCAATTGTTAATGCGCCCTTTGTATTTGCCAAACCAACCATGCTTCTTATTAGAATTTTCGGCATCCATGGCAAATTCGCGTGCCTCTTTCAACCATGCCAGAATCTGTGTTTTTTCTTCATCCTTGAGTGATGGTATCATTTCAAGGTGAGCCTGATATGTTTTGGGCACCACGCCATAGGTCATTCCATCTTTCACAGCCTCTACCTGACTATCGTTAAGATAGAGCGAAAGAGCTGCTGTAAACTCGAAATGATGCTTGTAGAGTTCTGCATCTCGACTGCGTTCTGCACATTCTATAATATGCTGACGCTGCTTGGAATCAGCCACCGAGTCTTTGGCAAAGCGTTTTTGCTGTGCACAAGTCTCGTGGATATCGTTGAGCAGGAAGTAACGGTTAGCTATGATATGGCATACATTCTCAGCCTGTTGGGCATCGGCGAGCTTAAGACCATTCACTATTTTCTGCGATCGTGCCTTGATAGTCTCCACATATTGCGCATCGCGGCCTTCGCTCTTCAGCGCCACTTGAGCTATTGCCGAAATAGCAGAGAAGAACAGAAAGCATACGATAGTTGCACATTTTATCATGGTTTTCATCATTGTCAATACCTTGTATTACATCAGTTTACCCTTGGCAGCAAGTGTATCGTAGTTGTTGTTGAGATTACGCCAATCCACTTTGCTCTTGGGATCGATGCCATTGATGTACTTTTCTATATTGGTGTATCCATCGCCATTGCAGTCACCGTTAGCGTCAGAAGGATCGTTAGGATTCAATCCGTTGGCAATTTCCCACTCATCAGGCATACCGTCGCCATCGGTATCTACCCATGGTGTCCAAGCCTTATATTCAGGATAGCCACCCATCTGACGGGGATCAGTAATGACACCTTGTTTGTAACTGTCCTGCTGAAGACGACGATGTTTGAAGAATCCCTGTTCGTTTTTCGACTTATCGTGTAGTCCCCACATGTCGCCATAGGGATTGTCTTTTACTTTCTTCTCATACTTCTCCACGAAGTATGCCTGTCCGGTACGCACCTCATCACAGATACGCTGATCGACGATATCACGTGAGGGAATAGTAGCTCCAGCATTTGACAATACCCAGTCGAAGGCTTTCTCTGCACCCATGATGTTGACAAATGGCATTTCGAAAGGTTCGTTGCTACGCATCAGAGCGAGTTCTGTAGCATCAATATCACCATCCTTGTCGGCAGTCTGTATGCCGCCATTCCAGTTGTTGCGCGTCACTTCATCATATCCTTCCATGATATTGCCAGTAGCATACACACGTCCAAACTGCTTAAAGGGGAAGAGATTGACGCTACGGCTCTCCGATTTTACAATGCGGTGTCCCACTGGTGTGTTTTTCGGAGTGAGAGGACCTGGTTTATAATAGTTGTTGATGAAGTTGGACATGGTAGTAAACTCACCTCCATCAGCAGTACGGTGTACCCAGTTATAAACCACGTTGTTGACGAAGTTGAACACACCGCCCCATCCTATACTTGGGTTACGTCCAGTATTATCTGCCCAAAGGTTGCGCATAAATGTGGCATTTTCGCCACCGATGGTAGAACCAAAAGCATGGTTCCATGTATCAAGTGCTTTAGCAGAGATGGTGTTCTGAATGGTAACATTAACTGTAGGCACCTTTCGTTTGGGTTTTCCATCCTTCATGTCAAACATGTGGCGATAGAATGAAATATTCTCATCCAGTCCCCATTCACATGAACAGTGGTCGATCATAATATTGCCCACAGGGTTTCCACCGAAGGAATCCTCGCGATGCCATACCAGAGTTTCACCTCTACGGAAGCGCATGTGGCGCACGATAACATCGTGGGTATCCACCTGAAACGACTCGCCAGCAATAATCACACCTTCACCGGGAGCAGTCTGTCCGGCAATAGTGATATATGGCGCACGTACAAAGATGGGGGATTTCAGACGGATGATGCCCGATACGTTGAATACAACGATGCGTGCACCGCCCTGTTCACATGCCCAACGGAACGATCCGGGACCATCGTCATTGAGATTGGTGACAGTCAATACCTTTCCGCCACGGCCTCCAAAGGTGTACATACCGCCTCCCTCAGCTCCGGGGAAAGCGGGGATTTTTGCCTGACGAAGGTCGTATGGACGCGAAGCCCAAGGCACATAGGGTTTTCCTTCCTGTGCCTCTTTCACCACGATGGGGAATGCTACTGCCCAAGCTGAGTCGCTATGGGCTTGCCACTTATTCTCCAAAGAGTCAATCAGTTTTTTTGCTTCCTGTGTGATCTGTGGATACTGGGCTTTGGCTGTTGCAGGAAACAGCAGAGTGGCTGCCATTGCAGCCATCAAAACAGAGTGTTTCATTGTTTCTTATGTAGATTTTATTGTAGTTGGCTGTGGTATTCGACTATAATAATGACGAAAGGTTTAAAGAAATGTACCTATTTATCACAGGATTTTTTTCTGAGGAGATGGGCGGGGGCTGATGGGCCGAGGTTTCTATAGGGAATAGGTTTTCTAGAAAACTTAGCCCGCTCCTCAAAAAAAGGAATCCCTTGCACCGATGATGCAAGAGATTCCTTTTGATATGTTTGTTTCAGATTATTCAGCAGTCAGCGGGTCAAACGTACCCATCGCACCACCGTTATTAGCGTCTTCCCATCCAATGGTTTGGGGCAAACCGATATTCTTTTCTGAGATAGCCGACGAGAAGCCAAGGAAATAGTACTTCGCACGGAAGTTGGTATAGAGATCCACCTTTGTCGACTCACCATTGGTCTCACGGGCGTCGCCCTTCTTCAGTTTGCGCACGAGGTTGTCGCCATACCATGACTTCAGCGTCTCCAACTGGTCGGTCAGGTCGTTGCGCAAGTCAACGCCAGCAGGACGCGTCACGCCAGCCTTCACCAAAGGATCCGAGTCATAGGTGGTCTTGCCGACGCCATACTTATCAGCAGTACGGAACTCCATGTTCTCACGACGCTGACCGTTGAAAGGCTTGAAGCCGAGCCATGTGCAGGTATTGCCACCCCATCCTTTCAGCACCTTGGCACCGATAGAGGCGAAGTTTGCACCACCATCGAAGAGCAACCAGCGACGCATGTCGTCGAAGCGCTTACCCTCATAGGCAAACTCCACCTGGCGCTCATAGAGGATTTCGCTCATGCAAGTGGCCTGATCGCCTGGCAGATCATAGGCGGGAACGCCAGCACGCTGACGCACCTGATTGACATAGCCCACAGCATCGTTCAACTGACCGGCACCGCAAGCCACCTCAGCGAGGTTGAGCAGCACCTCAGCATAGCGCAGTTCGATGAGCTGTGCTGCTGAATGGAAGGGCGCGCCATTGCCAGACTGTGTAGGATTGTAGGTGTAGAGAGCAGAAGGATTGACATCGAGGTCATCACTCTTTTTGCGCACGTAGATGCCCTGACGGCTAGCGAGCAAGTTGTCGGCACCATAAGAGTTGCCACTTTCAGCATTGCCCTGGTCGTCGAGCGTGGTGTACCACACATAGTTCCAAAGCACATAGTTCTTGCCATCCGATGGGTTGTTGGCATTGGCAGACGAAGCATCGCCATTATAGGCCCAGCGGAAACCAGGCATAGCGAAGGTGCGATAGAAACGTGGGTCGCGGTCCATGAATGGATAGTTGGCATCGTAAGTATACTTGGAAGTAGGCAGTTTGGTATAGGTTTCCATGCCCTCAGGAATCTTACCATCAGCCATGGGGAACATATCTACGAGCATAGCCGAAGCATTCTTGCCCGAGCCACAAGTATTCTTAGGACGGATGCCGTTCTCCCAGTTGTTATTCTTCTGGTTGTCGGCACCTGTGCCCTTGATGTTGTTGTGGAGTGTCACAAAGACAGCCTCAGGGTTTTGTCCTACCTGAGTGAACTGAGCGGCGAAGTCGCTACCATTCACGTTGTTGGCGGTTTGATAGAGGCCATAGCCACAAGCATTGATCTTGGCGAGGTCGGCCTTCATCTCGGTGTAGGCATTGGTCCAACGGCTTTCATCGTTGTCGCGGTTGAAGAGTGGACTTGCCCAAAGCAGCAGCACGCGGCCTTTCAGGGCTAGAGCCGTACCCGTGGTGACGCGTCCCCAGTTGTCTGAGTCCCATCCGCCATTGGTAGTCTTAGCCTCAAGCAGTTCAGCCGACTGCTTCAAGTCTTCAAGGATGAAGTTGATGCTGGCCTCAGCCGAAGAACGATTGGTGAACGAAGTCTCCACGGGATCGAGTGGTTCGGTCACGAGGGGCACGCCACCATACCATTTCACGAGGTTGTAGTAGCACCAGGCACGGAGGAAGTAAGCCTGTCCGAGCATGATATTCTTATTATCCTCGCTGAGTGTGCACTCTTTGATGTTTTTGATAAAGTCGTTGATATTGCGAATACGACCATAGCAGAGTTCCTGGATATTGCCGTCCGAACCCTTGAAATAGTCGGGTACGCTGGTACCCGTAGTTGTCGACGATAGTTCGTTTTGCGGGTCAACGAATGCGCCGAAGCCGCTATATTCCTCTGTAGATTTGGCAGCGTCGTCGGCATTGCCGCATGAGGGGAACTTCCAAGAGATGTTGCTCACCTGTGGCAACGACCAAGCATAGAGGTCATTGAGGCGGCCGTTGGCACCCTCGATATAGTTATATACGTCCTTGTTGACATTGTCGTAGTTCTTCTTTTCCTCAAGGAACGAGTCGCTACAAGCCGAGAAAGCAGCCACTGTCAACAGACCGAAACTGAAATATTTAATTGTTTTTTTCATATTCTTATACTATTATATATAATGTGTCCCAATAATGAATTAGAACGAGAGGTTGACACCAACAGTCCACTTGCGGAGGTTAGGATAGCTGCCGTAAGTGCCTGCCATAGGATTCATAAACTTATCAGGATAGGGGTTGTAGAAGTTGAGCACGTTCTGACCCGTCACGTTGACACGGATGTTGTTGATACCAAATTTCTTGTAGAGGCTTGAAGGAATGGTATAAGCCAAGGTCAGACGGTTGAGGGCCACACGTGCAGCACTCACTCTCCAGAACGAAGAGGTCACGGCATTCACATTGCTATAAGCCAGGTTAGGATACTGTGCGTCGCGGTTGGCTTCCATCAGCAGATTTCCGCTTCCATCATAGATATCCTGATATACAAACATGTTGTCGGGATTCCAGAACGACGGCATGTTGCAGTATTCCAGGCTACCGTTGGGTTTCAGAGCAGCCGAAGGCACTACGGTGTAGCCACCCCAGCTTGCGCCAAACTGAGCGGTGAGCGAGATGCCCTTCCATTCAGCGCCGGCATTGATGGTGAATCCATAAGGGTTGGTGCGGTTGGAGAGTTGCACCTGATCGAGCTCCTCGTCCACGTTGTGGTCGGGACCAGCATAAGTGCCGTTCTCTTGCAATGCGCCACGCACATCCTTATAGATCAGCATACCTGGGCGAACCTGTTCTTTGGTCATGCCCATATAGGTGCCATAGCTGCCGTCTTCCTTCTTCATATACATGTCGAAGTATTCGTTGATGTCCTGGAATGAACGGAACATGCCAATGCACTGCATACCCCAGAGTCCCATGTCGGTACGATGTCCCTTGGTAATTTGGCGATACAGTGAGTTGCCAGTCACCCAGTCCATCACGAGGACCTCATTGTCGCGATAGCCAGTGTTGAGACCAATGCGATATTTGAAGTCCTTGCCAATCTTGTCACGCCAGTTGACGCTGAGCTCCCATCCCCAGCTGTTCATCTCGCCGAGGTTGACAGCGGCACTCTGAGTACCAACGGTAGAAGGCACGCTCTGCTTGATGTTCATCAGCATTTCGCGGTTCTTCTCATTGTAGTATTCAGCAGAAACGGCGAGTCGCTTGTTGAGCACCTGGAAGTCAACACCGATGTTGGTCTTGTAGGACTTGTCCCAATGCACGTCGCGGTTGACGGCCGAGTTATTTTTATTGATGGTGATACGGCTACCCGAATCGATGTTCGCACCCGTACCGAAGATGATACCCTTGTTGGCATCCTGTGCATAGACCTGCATCCACTGCCAAGCAGCGGTGTTGTCACGACCGGTCATACCCCAGCTGGCACGCAGTTTGAGGAAGTCAACCCAAGATGCAGCTTTCTGGAACCATTTCTCTTCGCTGATTACCCAACCTGCTGATACTGCAGGGAATGTTCCCCAATAGTTTTCTGGAGCAAATTTAGTAGAAGCGTCAGAGCGGAGCAAGAATTCGAAGAGGTATTTATCAGCATAAGCGTAGTTGATACGTCCGATGTACGACATCGTACCGCTCTCACTGCGGGTGAACACCGTGGTGCGTTCGCCGCTAGCCGAGTTATACTGACCTGTGGTGAAGGGATAAGGAGTCTGACGCTGACCTTCGAGGTATTCACTCTCGGCCTCCGACTTCTCAATGGCGAAGAGCGCGTTGACATGATGCTGTCCGAAGTCACGCGCATAGGTTGCGGTGAAGTTCATCTGATAGTTGTCGGTGCGTGTCATGGTGCGGTAGAGCATATCGCCGTTGGCTCTTTCGAGAGCCACGAAGTTGCTATTGGCGAGATAGTCGAAGCCCTCTTCATCGCCAGATGTTGGTGTATAGAGGTGCTGACCGCTACCATAGCGTTGGTTCATCTTATAGAGTGTGAAGTGAGAACCATACTGGTTGTTCTTCGTGTTGTTGATACTCTTCGAGTAAGAGAACTTCAGTTTCAGTCCTTTGAGGATGTTGCTCCATCCGAAGTCGTAGGTGATGCCAGCGTTGATGTTCATGTTGTTGCTCATCGAACGGCTGTAGTCGCCATTGTTCTGCAGCACCGAGAAGTTGTAGTTCTGGTTTTGGTTCACCTCCGAGTTGCTGACTCCATAGGCAGCCATAGGCATGCCGTTGACATATTCGGGAATATATCCTGGGTGAGTGAGCAGCAGGTTATAGTCTTTCTCATTGCCCGAACCGCCCACTTTCACGAGTGGTGTATTCTTTTTGCCATAGTCGCCGCTGATGGTCAGATTGGCACCTAGCCACTTGCTGACCTTCACGTCGATGCCGGCGCGATAGTTCCAGCGGTTGTAGTCGAGGCGTCCGAGGTTACCGTCCTGTGTGAAGTAAGAAATACCTCCAAAGTAACTGACACGCTCCGTGGCACCGCTGATATTGGCAGAATGCTTCTGCGTGAATCCTGTCTCCCAGTTGTCGCCCAGCAAATCATAATTGAGATTCTTCATAGCCTCGAGCTCATCCTTCTGAAAGAGTGCGGTGGTCTTGTTGAGCGAAGTGTTGGTGGGGTCGGCGGCAGCCACTGCATTGTAGAGACGACCATAGTTATAGGTGCTCAGCATTTTGGGGCGAGCCACCTCATCGGTAAAACCGAAGGTTCCGCTATAGCTGATGGTTGGTTTGCCAATCTTACCCTTTTTGGTGGTCACGAGGATTACACCATTGGCAGCACGTGCACCATAAACGGCGGCAGAAGCGTCTTTCAATACAGAGATGCTCTCCACTTCAGAGGGATCGAGGTTATTGAATGCCTCAGCACCGAGGTTTTGGGTGCTGTTGCCAATCTTGATATCATTGGGATATACATAACCATCGATAACGAAGAGAGGCTCCTGTGCGCTGACGCCCACGGAACCGAGTGAGTTGGTATCACGTATCTTAATGGTGGCGCGCTCGCCTGGACGGGCATCACCGCCACTAACCGACATACCATTAACCAGTCCGCTCAGTGTAGAAGCCAGTCCGCCTGCAGCAATATCCTGCACGTCGTTCATATCTACTGTGGCTACTGATCCGGTGAGGTGTGCTTTCTTCTGTGCACCATAACCTACTACTACCACTTCGTCAAGACTTTGGCGGTCTTCCTGCAGGGAGATCTTTCCTCCGGGCAATACGGTCTGTGGCAGATAGCCGATATAAGAGATGACAACCTTTTGTCCTTTCTGCACATTGATTTTATAAGTACCGTTGACGTCGGTGACCGTACCAGTCTTGGTGCCCGACACCATAACGGATGCGCCGATGACGGGTTCGCCGTTTTCATCGACCACGCTACCCGTAACGGTCTGGTTCTGGGCCATGACTGGTGCGGCAGCAAAAGCCATCATCGTACCCAGACATATTCTTGCAATAAACTTTCTCATACTGTGTTCAGTTATATTTTTTGGTCGTTAATGGATTAGTTCTTCCAACGTGGGTCGCCAATAGTACTTGAGATAGCACCTGTGGCTTTGAAATTGATACCGTAGTTGGGCTGTGTGAAGTCGAGTTCTTTCTTGGTCTCAGCGACATCGATACCGATTTCTTCTTCTGTTGCATACTTGCCTTTGTCGGTGCCATCAACTGAGTTGGCAATGCCCTGAATGGTGTTCAGCTCCTGATGGAAGGTCTTGGTGCAGTTGCCCTGAATGAACTTTTGCAGACGGAAACAGTCGTAGAAGATATTGTTATCGAAGGTGATAACATACTCCTTGCGGTTAGGAGTGTTGTTACCAAACTCTTTCTTGTCATAAACGCGCACGAAGGTATTGTCCATCATGGTGCAGCTACCGTCGGCTGTGGGGAATGCACGATCCAAGTCTTTGTTATTGAAACGGAACATGCGGTTCTTGCTGTTGCTTACAATGTTGTAGATGGTGCTCTCCTTGATGGTGATACTCTTGATGCCACCATACCAGAATGAGCCACCGCTTGGAGCCTTGAAGCCGTTAGAGAATCCGCAGATGATGGCACCGTTGGAGTTCTTCATACCATCGTTGTTCAACTGAACCACGCAATTCATCACGCGCACATCGGCGATACCCCATGAGCACTCGCCCACTGAAAAGAGTCCGTCACATACGTTTTTGAAGGCGCAATCCTGGATGACGATAGGATCTTGCAGGATATAGACATCGGCTGGTTTGCCACCGTTCTTACCGGCACCCACCTTCTGGGCTTCGGCTGAACATGATGCAGGAGGCTCTGGTGACATCTCGATGACACCACCCTTACGATTGATGGCGCTACAGTCGAATTTAATAAACTTCACTTTAAGCTGTGCTGAAGTGAAGATGGCAGCTTTCTCGCCCATCACCACAGTGGCATGGTCGAGTTTGTTACCGCGCAAAGTCATCTTGTTGGTTTTGAAATCTACTGCGGTGTTGCAGGTGTATTGACCGCCTGCTTCCAACTCGAAGGCCTGTTCGTTTTCGCTGTCCTGCATATTGGCAGCAACGAATTCGGCAATATCCTGACCGGCAGGAATAGTGATGGCAGGCACCAGTGTGCTGTACTTCACTGCCTCAGGAGCATCGGCCTCGGTATTGTTCAATCGGGTGTTGCCCATGGTGTGGACCTTCACCTCGTAGTTGGTGTCCTCTGCTTTGGGGAATGTGAACGATGTTCCATCTACAGTACCCTTAGCGAGTTCTACTGGCTTTGTGGGGTCGTCCACATTGTAAGCCTCATACTCGTAGCCACCGGCACCAGCTACGGTTTCCCATTTCACAATGACGCTCTCACTTCCGTCGGAATTGACCTGCGAACCGAAGGTCAGTTCTGGGTTTGTGAGCTTGCTGTTGGTAACAGAGCTAACGAACTGCTCTTCTGTGAAACCGTCTTCTGCACATGAGGCAAGCATCAGCGCACCAGCACCTACGAGGGCTATGGCACACATTTTACCTGATGTAAAGATTCGATTTTTGTTCATAGAATAAATCATTTTGTTAGTAATTAGTTTTTATTTATTGTCTCTTTTTTCTTGAAACAGTCTCTTGAGGTATGCCACATTGGTGGAGAAGTTATACTTCACGTCTCTGACACGACTTACATCGCGACTGCGCTCCACTACGAGCCATCCGCTCCACCCCATGCGGTCGAGGGTGCGTTTCACTGCGGGCATATCGATTCGCGTATCGCGGTCGAGGGTGACGCTGTCGGTCAGCGAGGCATGGATCTGGGCGATGCGGCGTCGGCCCAGTATGCGCAATTCTGTCGATGGGTCGAGCCCTTGGTCAACGGCATCTTGAAGATTGAAGTAGGCTTTCACGCCCTTGCTATCAACATCGGCAAGCATCCGCTTGGTGTGGCGGGCATCCATTCCTGTGCGCAGCGCGATAGTTTTGCCTTCGCGGCGTGCCATCTCTCCGGCTTCGTGCAGACGTGCAACAAGTGTGTTATAGGGTTCGCCTGTCATCGTCTGCCACTCGCGGCCAGTGCCTCCCAATGGCAGGAATGCCACCTTGGCACCCATCACGTCCATGGTTTTCAGACAGTCTGCTACGAGGTCGCGCCAGTTGTCGCGCGTTATCAGACTCTGTGCAAAGAATCCAGACATGGCTACCGATGGCACTTCGATACCAAGTGAATCGGCTGTATGACGGAAGAGTTGCTGGAAATGACGATCACGGAGTTTGTTGTCAAATTGCGGTCGTTTGCCTAATGGCCCCATATCCATCTCGATACCATCAGCGCCAATGGTTTTAGCAAGCTGAAACTCTCCTAACTTTTGTCGTTTCAGCATCATCCAGTCGCATGCAGCCACACGATATTTCTGTGCAAATGCCGTTGTGACATTTGTCATTATCATGAAGGCTACACATATCATCATGTGTAAGGTGGATGTTTTTAATTTCATTTTAGGTTGTACAAACTATACTATATAGTATTTCAGTATAATGACGCACCATTGCACGGTTTGTCATCATAAACACTAAAAAAAATAAATTTCTTTGTTTTTGCTTCACAGTTTTTTTTATTTAGCTTATCTCTATAATATTATAATATAATGTACGCGCACACATGCGCACGCACGCGTGCCTTTAAAATTTTCGACCACTCGGCCACCATTCTACAATATAACGCACGCTTACAGGCACTTACACCGGGTGGTCGATTCCTAAAAATCGGGAAATTCGACCACCGTTCGACCACTGACCAACAATCACTTTGTTTTCATTTCGACATTGCCAACACTTTTGCCAAACGTTTGAAAACACCTTTGGCAACATTGGAAAATACCTTTGTCGAACATTAGACAATACTTTTATCAAACGTTGAAAATACTTTTATCAAACGTTGGATAACACTTTTATCAAACGTTGAAAACACTTTTATCAAACGTTGGATAACACTTTTATCAAACGTTGGATAACACTTTTATCAAACGTTGGATAATACCTTTATCAAACGTGCAACACCCTTATGATAAAATTGTTCATAACTCTCACAACCACAATAAAAATATACAAAAAAACATCGAATAATGGGTTGCACATCAATATAAAAAAACAATAGCGATGCCACATGCCACACATATCAACGAGCAAAAAAGCACCATGCCTAACAAGGATTAGAAAGAGGAAATACAAAATTGAAAAAAGGCATTAGCACACAAAAACATGAGAAAGATGATGGCTTTTTCAGAAAAAATGCCTACTTTTGCGGTTACATAAACATAACCTGGCAATAACTATGTGGAAACTAAAAACAGTGACAGGGGGCTTGCTTGCACTCGCCATGATGACGGGATGCGACGTTGTGCAAGAAGAAAAGCAACAAGAAACACTGCGTACAAACGTGGAAGACTCGATAGGTATGGGACGTACGGCATACGCCTCGCGATGCATCAACCAACAGTTGATGGCAGCAAAAGACAGCGACGCCTACTACCTCTGGCTCTCTATGCGCAATAAACTATACTACACCCGCATGCAGACTGACTCCATGAAGGTTACCATGAACCGCATACAACAGTATATCAGCAGTTGTAACCACAAAGCTCGCAAGCCCGGACGTGGAGGCAGCGACTTCAATCTGCTGCAAGCCGAATGGCTGTTGGCTAAAGGGGTGTGGCATACTGCCATCATGGGGCGACCTGATTCTGGACTGGTCTATAACAACAAGGCTATAGAACAACTCAAAAAAATCAACGCACGCCCTCAACTGATGCTGTCTGCACTAACCAACCAAGCCGATTACTACCGACAATTGGGAAAACTCGACTATAGCGCCGACGCCTATATGCAGGCACTTGCACTATCAGACACGATGAATAACCCCAATGCCAACACTGCCGTAGAGTTGGGCATAGCTACAGTATATACCTTCATGGCAGACTATGAGAATAGCAACAAATGGTGGAAACGCGCCGAACAACACGTATCAGAGATGCAGAGAGCAGATCAATTCATCTTCTACAATAACAGAGGTAATGATCTGTACCTGCAACAACGATACAGCGAAGCTCTACCCTATTTCAAAAAAGCTGCTACACTGGTAAAAGGCGACTCTACCAAAGCATGGGACTACTACACTGCACGTGCCAATATGGGCGAAATCTACGTGTGGCTGGGACACACCGAACAAGCCCGACAGGCACTCGACGAGGCTGACGCGTTCTTCCAACAGGCAGGATTCGATATTGTGCGCTACTATATCGAAACATCGCGCATTGGGCTCGACCTTAAAGAAGGACATACTGACCGGGCACTAAAGCGCATGGCTGAAGCCTCAACACCCAAGCACATGCTGCCTGCGGCAGTGGTGCAACGACTCAGAATCGAAGAACTGGTGTATCGCACAGCTAAGATGATGCCCCAAGCTTATGCAGTTCACCAACAAAAAGATGCCATCAATGACTCAATACAAACGGCAAACATGACCATGCGCATGAATGCCAATCTGCTTCAATACCAACACAATAGAAAGCTGGACGAACAACAGCACATCATTGACCGACAATATATCATGGGACTGCTGGCATGGGGACTATTCCTCATTGCCACACTCATTATCATCGTGCTTGGCATATTGGTTTATCTGCGACACCGACAACATCAACTACACAATCTGAAAGTAAGGCAACAGATTGTAAGGCTACGCATGGAAAACATACGTAACCGCATATCGCCTCACTTCATATTCAACGCACTCAACCATGAAATGCTGGCACAAATGAATGGAAAAAAGGTAAACCTGTCATCGCTGACACAACTGCTAAGAAGAGGACTGGCACAAACCGAAATGCTGGAAACAACACTCAGCGAAGAACTGGCTTTCATCAAATACTACGTCAGCATCGAGTCACAACAGATGGAATCTGACTTCCGTTTCAAGATAGAAAAAGAAAAAAACGTGAACACAGACCGTGTGTTTATACCTGCTATGGTGGTACAAATCTATGTAGAGAATGCTATCAAACACGGACTGAGACCCAAGAAAATAGTGGAAGGCAAATATCGTGACCTACTCATCAAAATACACAGAAAAGGAACTGACAGCACTGAAATAGAAGTGCTCGACAACGGCATGGGACTGGGACCTACATCAACAGAACAGATGCACACCGGTATGAAAGTGGTGCAACAAACCATACAAATGCTCAACGACCACAACAACAGTAAGATTGCTTTCGGCATAATGAACAGGCGAGACCTGCCTGCCGGAGAAACAGGATGCCGCTCGTGGATTACTGTGCCCGACAGTTTCGACTTCTTACTATAACCTTTTATAAAAGAGCTTATGACTAATAGGGAACGACATATCAGAGCATTCATCATTGATGACAGCGTCGTGGCTGTCGAAGTGTTGAAACGAATACTTGAAAGCAATCACCCAGTAACAGTGGTAGGTACTGCCTACGATGGGCCGACGGCTGTCGGACAGGTGATAGAACTACAACCCGACTTGATATTCACCGATGTAGAGATGCCATCCATGACGGGTATAGAATTCTGCCAACAGATACGTCATCAGGTAAAACCAAATACCAAAGTGGTGTTTTATACCGCCCACGAAAAATATATGATAGATGCCCTTCATCTACAGGCTTTCGACTATTTGCTCAAACCACCCACACCAGAAGATGTAGCAATGCTGATGATGCGCTACTACGAAAACAAACTGACGGAAATACCAACCATGCAGACAGTTGCACCACAGCGCCGTCAATCAATTATCGTAATCAACGCAACGGGCGAACATATTGTATTGCAGGCTTCTGAGGTGGCTTTCTTCCGCTTCAATACAGACAGGAAACAATGGGAAGTAATCTGCTGCGATGGCAACATCTACTGCCTACGATCACGCAGCAATAGCGATACTATACTGGACTACTCTGCCGATTTCGTACAAATTCACAAAAGCTATATTGTCAACATAGAACACGTCAAAATGATACAGGAGTCGCAGTGTTTTCTCAAAGAGCCACTGCAAGACATCGACGAACTGAAGGTGAGCAGAAACTACAAACGCTCACTAATGGATGCTTTCTATGCACTATAAACACTAAACACATCACACATGCACTATTTGAAACTCATCATCATGCTCCTTGCCATCATCACCATGGGGGCATGTAGCAATAAGGCAGAAAAGGCACAAATGCTATATCAGCAAAGCGAACAACTCATTAAGAAGGATCACAAATGGACCGAAGCTGGCGAAATGCTGCTTGGCAGTTTGCAACTGCAAGACGAAAACGAGCCTACACCGCTACTGGCACGCACCTATGCACTACTGTCGAAAGTATATTGGGAGGAAGATCGCGTCAAGAAAGCTATAGAATATGCACACCGCGGACTCAACACCGCACTGGCAATGCGCAACGACACTCTTCACTTACAACTATACACAAGAGTGGGATCGTCCTATTATCTCATACACAAGAACGATTCGGCTACCTACTATTTCAATAAAGCACTCGACAAAGCCATTGCCATGAACGACTCCAACGGCATTTACAATGCATACAACAACCTCGGTGCACTGAAACTCAGCATGGAGAAGTTTGACGAAGCACTCGCCTATTCCGACAAGTCATACAGTTATGCACGCAACATAGATGCCCATGAATTTCACTATTATTATAATAAGTCACGCTGCTATCAGTATTTGAAACAATGGACACTGTGTATCGATGCCACCCGTAAGGCAATCGCCAATATTCCCAAAGAGGACTTAGAAGGAAGATCGAAACTATACCAACGACTCTTCTTGGCTGAACGGAGCATAGGAAACTACGAAGCAGCATGTGTGGCTGCAGATACATCGTATAACTATCTTGACAAATATTGGAATAAAAGGCGCGATGAGGATATGCGCGACTTGACTGAGCAATATCAGCAAGAACGCTACAACGCACAACTGAAACTGCAACGCACGCAATGGATGGTAATGGTAGTTGTGGTGCTGATGATTATGGGGGCTGCCATCATGTTTGTATCACACCGCAACAAAAAACGTATCATGCGCTTACAGAAACGCTTGGAAAACCTCAAACTGCAAATCTACCGCGAACGAAACACAATACAACAGACTGCGGAAGAAAGTCAAAACAAGGTAGGGCAAACAATGCCCAACAACGAAAAACTCTATACACTCTGCTTACAACAATTGGCAGTGGCACGAGATTTGTTTAAGATGCGACCCGAATACATGCGACTCTACCAACTGAAATATCGCACCGATCATCAATATCTGTCAGACCCAGAACGCATGCCATTGCTTGATAGTGTGGTGGAGGTGTTTATTGAACCATTGCAAAACCTTCGCAGATTGTTCACCGAACTGACCGAAGACGAATGTATATATGCTATCCTCACCTTCCTCGGATGCAACAATGCCACCATCTCCATGATGACCAAAACATCAGAACCTACACTGCGTAAACGCAGAAGCCGATTCAAACAGAAAAGCCACGATATGGTATTCCGCTTTCTGATGCAGAACGAAGAAACATAGAGATACCTCAAAGACCGAAAAACTACCTGTATTTCCGATTATACCTAACAGAAAGAAAAATTAGTGGAAAGGGAGAGGGATTTTCCACAAAATAGTCGTAATTTTGCGGAATAAAACAAATAAATGCTCTGTTGATGGGCTACGACAAGATTACATATGGAACTGATAAAAGACAAACAATTCGGTGGTGAACGCCCATTGTTCGCCACACACGACCTACAACTGGATAACGTGACCATCATAGATGGTGAGAGTGGTATCAAGCAATGTAGCAATATCGCTGCAACAGGATGTCACTTCTATGGAAAATATCCTTGGTGGCACGTTGATGGTGCACAAATTGACCATTGCTATTTTGCACCAGGATCACGTTCTGCCATCTGGTACACCGACAATCTTACAATGACAGATACCAAGATTGACGGTCCGAAATTCTTCCGCGAAATGAAAAACGTGACGCTGGAAAACGTTGAGATTACAGATGCCGACGAAACTTTTTGGCGCGTAGAAGATGTACGACTGAAAAACGTAACACTACACGATGGGACATACCCCTTTATGTTTGCACGCAACATCTATGTGGACGGACTGGTGAGCGACTCGAAATATATCTTCCAATACTGCGAGAATGTGGAAATACACCATGCTAAAATCACCACGAAAGACTCATTCTGGGAGTGTGAGAACGTGACGGTCTATGACTCTGAGCTCGATGGAGAGTATCTGGCATGGCACTCCAAGAACGTGCGCCTCGTCAACTGCCACCTCAAAGGCGAACAACTGCTCTGCTATGTGGATAACCTCAAACTCGAAAACTGTACCTTCGATGCGGAATGTGACCGCATCTTCGAATATTCTACAGTAGAGGCAGACATCCGCGGACATGTGGAAAACATAAAAAATCCAACGTCGGGACACATCGTGGCAGACTCGATAGGTAGCATCACCATCGACAAAAATGTGCGGCAACCTAACAACTGTGTAATAGAAACTCGCAAGCTATAAAGCCTATGAAATACGATTTTGACAAACCGACACAACGCCGGGGCACCCACTGTGTAAAGTGGGACGAGGCTCCATCAGACAAGGTTATACCCTTGTGGGTAGCTGATATGGACTTCGAAGCAGCTCCTGCCATTGTCGAAGCAGTAGTAAAACGAGCACAACAGGGCATCTACGGCTATACTCTGGTGGAAGATGACTACTATAATGCCGTCATCTCATGGTTTGCAAGACGCCACCAATGGACTATCCACCGCGACGAAATTCTATATACCACTGGTGTAGTACCTGCCGTTTCGGTGGCTATCAAGGCACTGACCATGCCTGGCGAACAAGTGGTGATGCTATCGCCAGACTACAATTGCTTCTTCTCATCAATCCGAAACAACGGTTGTCAGGTATCAGAAAGCGTGTTGTTGCGCCACAACGATACGTTTGTAATAGACTGGGAGGACTTGGAAAAACGTTGTGCAGAAGAGAAAACTACGATGCTTTTGCTCTGCAATCCACACAATCCAACAGGACGAGTGTGGACTATAGACGAACTGGAGCGTATCAATACCATCTGCATGAAGCACGATGTGAAGGTGATTAGCGATGAAATACATTGCGAACTTGTCATGCCTGGACACCGATTCCAACCTTTTGCTGCCGTGAGCGAGAGTTGTCGGCAAAACAGCGTGATACTGAATTCACCATCCAAATCATTTAATATTGCCGGACTACAGACTGCCAACATGATTTGCGCCAACCCCGAATGGCGACGCAGACTGAACCGAGCTATTAATATCAATGAGGTGTGCGATATCAATCCCTTCGGCAATGTGGCACTTATGGCAGCCTACAACGACTGCGAAGACTGGATAGACCAACTCAACGAATACCTCTGGGGCAACTACCAATGGCTCTGTCAGTTTGTGGGAAACAACATCCCGCAATGGAAAGTATGCCGATTGGAAGGCACCTATCTACCATGGATTGACGTATCGGCTGGTGGCGAGGAGACTGATGCACTCTGCCAACGACTGCTCGACGAAGCTCAAGTATGGCTCAATCCTGGCACTATGTACGGCGCCGAAAGTGGTCGTGGCTATGTCCGTGTCAATATTGCTTGCCAGCGCAAACGCTTGGAGGAAGCTATGAACAGAATCAAACTAAAATTATAATATGAAACAACAAAACGAAGTCAACGTATGGTCTGTCACCTGGGGTGTACTCATGGCTGTACTATTCTCGGCTGCCGCAGCCTATCTCGGTCTGAAAGTAGGACAGGTTTTTGAAGCAGCCATCCCCATCGCCATCATTGCCGTGGGCGTATCAACAGCAGCCAAGCGCAACAATGCACTACGCGAAAACGTCATTATCCAGTCGATTGGTGCCTGTTCTGGAGCCGTTGTGGCTGGTGCCATCTTCACCTTGCCTGCCATCTATATCCTGCAGGCCAAGTATCCTGGAATGGAAGCCGACTTCCTGAAAATCTTCATTGCATCGCTATTGGGCGGTGTGCTCGGCATCCTTTTCCTTATTCCTTTCCGCAAATACTTTGTAGAAGCTCCTGCCGAACAGTTTCCTTTCCCTGAAGCTACTGCCACTACACAGGTTTTAAAGAGTGGAGAGAAAGGTGGATCACAGGCTCGCCCATTGCTGTTGGCCGGACTGATTGGCGGTCTCTACGACTTTATCGTGGCAACCTTCGGATGGTGGAACGAGAATGTAACCAGCCGCATGATACCATTCGGTAGCGATTTGGCAGACCGCGCTAAACTCGTATTCAAAAACAATACAGGGGCGGCAGTTCTCGGTTTGGGCTATATTATCGGTTTCCGATACGCACTCATCATCACACTGGGATCACTCTTTGTATGGTGGTTGGTAGTGCCCGGAATGGCACTACTCTTCCCTACCGAGGTCCTCAACCAATGGAACCCTTCCATTACTACAGCAGTAGGTGCAATGTCGCCAGAGGAAATATTCACCAGCTATGGCAAATCGATAGGTATCGGTGCCATCGCCATGGCAGGCATCATAGGTATTATCAAGAGTCGCGACATCATCATTGGCGCAGTGAAACGCATGAAACCTACCGCTAAAACAACAGATATCGAACCAACAACAGAACAAAAAAATGATGCCGATCTGTCCTTACGCTTCATCGCCATCGCTTCCATTGCTACATTGCTCATCACCTTCATCTTCTTCTGGTTTGGTGTTATGGGCGGCAAACTGCTCTTTGCCGTAGTAGCTATTCTTCTTACTGCCATCATTGCGTTCCTCTTCACTACCGTAGCTGCTAATGCCATTGCCATTGTGGGTAGCAATCCTGTATCAGGAATGACACTGATGACATTGATACTTGCTTCGGTAGTCATGGTAGCTGTAGGACTGAGCGGCACCGGCGGTATGGTGGCTGCACTCATCATGGGCGGAGTGGTATGCACAGCACTCTCTATGGCAGGTTCGTTTATCACCGACCTGAAGATTGGACACTGGACAGGTACACAACCTCGTAAACAGGAAACGTGGAAATTCCTCGGTACACTGATAAGTGCTGCAACTGTAGGTGGTGTCATGATGCTACTCAACGAGACATACGGTTTTGCATCAGGAGCACTCGCTGCACCTCAGGCAAATGCTATGGCTGCTGTCATCGATCCGTTGATGACAGGCACAGGAGCGCCTTGGGTTCTCTATGCCATCGGTGCCATACTGGCTATTATCCTCACTTGGTGTAAAGTTCCTGCACTGGCTTTCGCATTGGGCATGTTTATCCCCATACAGCTCAACGTGCCACTGCTGATTGGCGGTGCTGTCAATTGGTTTGTAACATCACGTTCTAAGAATGCAGAAGAGAATAAAGAACGTGGCGAAAAGGGCAACCTCATCGCTTCAGGATTCATTGCTGGTGGTGCATTAATGGGAGTCATCAGTGCACTGTTGCGCTTCGGTGGTGTGCAGTTTGACTATACAGCATGGTGGGCAAACCCATTGAGCGAACTCCTCTCGCTCGTTGCATATATTCTACTGATTACCTATTTCATTCGCGCCACAAGAAAATAATCATGTGACAGGAATACAGAGAACGGGTGTGGAGGAAAAGAATGATTTATCACACCCGTTCTTATTTTCATTCTTTGCCGAAATAGAAGTAAGCGTATTGTAATATTCGTTCCCGTTATCTCTATCACGATGCACCTATATCTTTATATTTGATAACAACAAATAACAACACCACACAAGATAGCGATTGTGAGAAATGTCCTATTACATGAGTACCAATGCACATATTTTTATCAGGAATATCATTGATTTTCAAAAAATCTTTGTAATTTTGTCACCATGACGAAACTTAAAAACTGTCTGGTACTGCTACTGACCATCATACCCGCATTAACAGTATGGGGGCAAACAGCATCGTTACTTGTAACGGACCACTATACAACCAGCAACGGACTTCCAAGCAATAATGTGTATTGTGCGATGAAAGACCGCGATGGCTTTCTGTGGTTTGGCACATGGTATGGACTATGTCGTTTTGACGGAAGCCACTTCGAGACAATGAAGAAAAGTACACGCCCGGACTCTGACATACCACCACGCAAGATAGAAAGCATGGCAGAAGACCAACAAGGTAATCTTTGGCTAAAGACCGTGGATTGGAAAGTGTATGTATTCTACCGACGCACAGGACGGTTTCATGCCTTAGGCGAGGAACTCAAACACCTCTCGCAAAACATGCAGGTCATTAAACTGCAGGCTACAGATAATGGGCAAGTATTGCTACTTACAAAAGACAAGAACCTCTTGATGGCAACAACAACCCCCAAGGGACATATTGACATCAAGACACTGTTTTCGTCAAAAGGGAAAATCAACCCATTCACCTACCAACTATACCGTGACTACTGTGAAGAAAACAACGGATATTCAGTATGGGTGGGACGCGACTATCGCATCTTTGCTGTACCCAGAGGCAAACAACTACAACAACGGATGGCAGACAACGACAATCTGCAACAGAGGAAAAACACACAGCTGGAGGCGATAGTTGCACAAGCTGGCATCAACGACTATGTTCAAATCTACGAAGACAACGACCGCCTTGTGTGGGTAACAACTCCAACGAACGGCATCTATTGCATACATTCACCAAAAAGCATTTTCAAACTCATCCCCTTTGATTTCGATCAAACGGGAGTAAGAAGCATCTTTCAACTTCCTAATGGCAACGTATTGGTGGGCACTAGAAGCCGAGACGTTTTCATTCTCAACCCACAAGGACAACGCATACATACCTTCGACTATAAGACTCATGGTATCGGAGCCATTTACCACGTCATGGCAGACAAGCACCACAGACTCTGGCTATCAACCAAACGCGACGGACTTGTCGTGGCAACACCCGATAACAGCCAGCCTACTGGATACAGACTGAACCACTACCTACACGATGACAATAATCCACAAAGCATCAGTGGTAATGCGGTATATATGACTTATACTGATAAAAAAGGACATATCTGGGTAGCAACTCTCGATGGCGGGCTCAATCTGGTGAAACAAAACGGCAGCACGCAACTGGTTTTCTACAACAGACACAACGGATTTATCAACTACCCGTCCTACGGATTATATACTGAAGTGAGAAACATGGCCGAGGATCAACACGGACGGCTATGGATTGGAACGATTGACGGACTGATGAGTACAGATACCAAATTCCGCCAACCACAAGACATCAAATTTGAAACCTATAAGGAACAGCGTGCATCATCGTTTGCTAACAACGACATCTACACCATCTTCAAAGACAACAGGGATAATATATGGATGGGCGCTTTCGGTGGTGGACTGAGCAGACTAACCAACTACGACAAACACAAACACTGTCCTGACTTCAAAACACTTGGCATGAGAGAAGGACTGCGCAACGATGTCATCGTATCCATTACCGAAGACTTGAACGGCAGACTGTGGTTTGCAGGAGAAACCACTATTGCTTGCTATAATCCGAAAAATGAACGCATACGTAACTTCGACAAATACGATGGACTGCCTGATGTCAAATTTGAAGAGGCTTCTGCATGTCGCATGAACAATGGTGAAATATGGCTAGGATGCAAACAAGGCATCATCGTCTTCGACCCCAAGCATCTGGTCAACGAAAACAGTAACTACCATACGTTCATTACCAATATGAGCGTAAACAACAGAAACATCACCCAACAACTGGAACGCATAGAAAACCAACATGGCATCGACCAACTCAAACAGATAGAACTGAAACACGATCAGAATTCATTCACCATCGAATTTGCCGCACTCAACTTCATCAATAACAACAATGTGGCATACAGATACCGACTGAAAGGATACGACCACGACTGGAACTACAGCGGACAAAACAGACAAGCATCGTACACCAAAGTACCACCAGGTAACTACACCTTTGTGGTTGAAACAATAGACGACAGCAATCCAACACTCTGCTCAAGAGACGAACTGCACATCTGCATACTTCCACCGTGGTGGGCCACATGGTGGGCATATCTTATCTATCTGGCTGTCATCGGCATCATCACATTCTTCATTGTACGCACAGGACTGCAAATGAACCGAATGAGAAACGAAATGATTATCGGTCAACGACTGGCAAAGCTACATACTATGGCCACCGCTACACCAGCCAAAGAGATTGACTACTCACAATATGTTGAGCAAAAAGGTATGGAGTTTATAGACCAGTTGCATCGCATCATCGATGAGAATCTGCAAAACAGCGAATTCAACATCGATACCATGGCTGCTGAAATGGGGCTGTCGCGATCGGCATTCTTCAAGAAAGTGAAGAACGTCACAGGCTTTGCACCACTCGATCTTATCAAGGAGTTCCGACTATCACGTGCTGCCGAACTGCTAAAACACACTAACCTCAGCATCAACGAAGTGGCATATCGTTCAGGCTTTAAGGATAGTAGTTATTTCGGCAAGTGTTTCCGCAAGCGCTTCGGTCTATCACCACGCGACTATGCATCATCAAGCAGAGAATAGTTTTCTAAAGGAACTAAAGCGAAAAGAAAAACTCGTTTTCCTTTTGTACTTCACTCACTTATTCGTAACTTTGTACCCCAAATGGAAATGAAAGAAAACAACAACGAATTAGTACGCCAAGTAGCTGAACAGAAATACGAGTTTGGATTCACTACTGATGTACATACTGAAATCATTGAGAAAGGACTCAATGAGGATATTGTCAGGCTCATATCGAAAAAAAAGGGAGAGCCCGAATGGATGCTTGATTTCCGTCTCAAAGCTTTCCGTTACTGGCAACAGCAGACGGAACCACGATGGGGACATGTACATGTGCCACCTATTGACTATCAAGCCATATCATACTACGCAGACCCGCTGGCCAAGAAACCCCAAGGTGACGGAAAGATTGACCCGGAACTGGAGAAGACTTTCGACAAACTGGGTATTCCCCTTGAAGAACGTCTGGCATTGAGTGGCAATACAGCAGTAGATGCCATCATGGACTCGGTATCGGTAAAGACCACCTTCAAAGAGAAGCTCGCAGAGAAAGGTGTAATATTCTGCTCCATCGGTGAAGCCATTAAGGAACATTCCGAACTCGTCAGACAATACCTCGGTACGGTAGTACCATACCGCGACAATTTCTTCGCAGCACTCAATAGTGCCGTATTCAGCGATGGATCTTTTGTCTATATCCCCAAAGGTGTGCGCTGTCCTATGGAATTGAGCAGTTATTTCCGAATCAATGCACGTAACACAGGACAGTTTGAACGCACATTGATTATTGCCGACGACGATGCCTACGTATCCTATCTCGAAGGATGCACAGCCCCTATGCGCGACGAAAACCAATTACATGCCGCCATCGTAGAGATCATTGTCAATGATAGAGCCGAAGTAAAATACTCTACCGTACAAAACTGGTATCCCGGTGATGAGAATGGTAAAGGTGGTGTGCTCAACCTTGTCACCAAGCGCGGTGATCTCAGAGGTGAAGGTTCTAAACTTTCGTGGACACAGGTAGAAACCGGAAGTGCTATCACTTGGAAATATCCCTCCTGCATACTCCGTGGTGACAACTCGACAGCAGAGTTCTATAGTGTAGCTGTTACCAACAATTATCAAGAAGCAGACACTGGCACAAAGATGATACACATGGGCAAAAACACCAAAAGTACCATCATATCGAAAGGAATATCTGCCGGCCACTCCCAAAACTCATACCGCGGACTGGTACGTGCTACCAGCACAGCCGACAATGCACGCAACTACTCCAGTTGCGATTCTCTACTGCTGGGCAGTGACTGTGGTGCACACACCTTCCCCTATATGGATGTACACAATGACACCGCAGTATTCGAACACGAAGCAACTACCAGCAAAATATCGGAAGACCAACTCTTCTACTGCAACCAGCGTGGCATACCCACCGAACAAGCCGTAGGTCTCATCGTTAATGGCTATGCCAAAGAAGTAATCAAGAAACTCCCCATGGAGTTTGCCGTCGAGGCACAGAAACTGCTCAGCGTATCACTCGAAGGTACCGTGGGATAAAACAACAACGACAATAAAAAGACTCAAGATATGTTAGAGGTAAAAAACCTGCATGCCACCATTGCTGGCAAAGAAATACTGAAAGGCATCGACCTGACCATTCGCGACGGTGAAACACATGCCATCATGGGCCCCAACGGTTCGGGCAAGAGCACACTCAGTGCCGTTCTCGTGGGCAATCCACTCTACGAAGTGACCGAAGGAGAAGCATATTTCAATGGTAAAAATCTATTGGACATGAAGCCCGAAGACCGCGCACACGAGGGATTGTTCCTTTCGTTCCAATATCCTGTGGAGATTCCCGGAGTATCGATGACCAACTTCATGAAAGCTGCCATTAACGAAAAACGGAAATATCAAGGTCTTGAACCAATGAATGCCGCAGAGTTCTTAAAACTGATGCGCGAGAAGCGAAAGATAGTAGAACTCGATTCTAAACTTGCCAACCGCTCGGTCAACGAAGGATTCAGCGGTGGCGAGAAAAAGCGCAACGAGGTATTCCAAATGGCTATGCTTGAACCAAAGCTAAGCATTCTCGACGAGACCGACTCAGGCCTCGATGTCGATGCCATGCGCATTGTTGCAGAAGGAGTCAACAAACTGCAGACTCCACAAACCTCCTGTATCGTTATCACCCACTACGACCGACTGCTGGAGATGATTCGTCCACAGTTTGTTCATGTGCTCTACAAGGGACGCATCGTAAAAACCGGAGGTCCAGAACTGGCCAAAGAGATACAAGAACATGGTTACGACTGGATCAAAGAAGAAATAGGAGAAGAATAAATGGGTAGCGAACAACAATATATCGAGCTCTATCAGGAAGCAAGGCAGATGATTATCAGTCATGCCCCAGAGCACATGAATGCCATACGCGACAAGGCTTTCGAGCATTTCAAAGCGCAGGGCTTCCCCACCCGACGGGTGGAACGGTATAAATATACCGACCTGCAACAACTCTTCGAACCCAACTACGGACTGAACCTCAACCGACTCAACATCCCCGTTGACCCCTATGAGGCCTTCCGATGCGATGTACCCAACCTATCTACTTCGCTTTATTTCATGGTCAATGACGCCTTCTACACCCAAGAAACTCCTAAAGGCCATCTGCCCGAAGGTGTTTTTGTGGGATCAATGAAGGAACATCCCGAACTGGTGGCAAGCCACTATGGGCGCTTAGCAAAAACCGACGAAGATGCCGTAACAGCTCTCAACACCATGTTGGCACAAGACGGACTGCTTGTTTATGTGCCATGCCACACCAAAGTGGAACGTGCCATACAGGTCATCAACATCCTCCGAAGCGATGTTGACCTTATGGTCAACCGCCGCGTGATGATTATCCTGGAGGATGGAGCCGAACTGAAAATGCTCTTCTGCGACCATGCAGCCGATGACCGCAATTTCCTATCCACACAGATCATCGAAGCATTTGTTGGCAACAATGCCTCGCTCGACCTCTATTGTTTGGAAGAGACACACCACAAGAACGTACGTATCAGCAATGTATATATAGAGCAACAAGCTAATAGCCGTGTCAACCACAATGTGATAACCCTTCACAATGGTGTGACACGCAACCGCCTTGATCTCACCTTTGCTGGCGAAGGTGCAGAATGTGGATGCTATGGCTGTGTGATTGCCGACAAGAAACAACATGTAGATAACAACACGCTCATCCGTCATGAGGTGCCCCACTGCACCAGCACAGAACTCTACAAGTACGTGCTCAACGAAGATGCCGTTGGAGCATTTGCAGGAAGAGTCTATGTGGCACATGGCGCACAGAAGACCTCATCGCAGATGACCAATCAGAACTTGACAGCTTCAAAGACAGCCCGTATGTACACCCAGCCCATGCTGGAGATTTATGCCGATGACGTAAAATGTGCTCACGGAAGTACAGTAGGCCAGCTCAATGATGCGGCCCTCTTCTACATGCAGCAACGCGGCATATCGAAAAAAGAGGCACGACTGCTGTTGCAGAACGCATTCATCAACGAGGTGGTCGATCAGATGCAACTCGAACCACTCCGCGACCGCCTGCACTATTTGGTAGAAAAGCGTTTCCGCGGTGAACTCAGCAAATGTGTGGGATGCAAACTCTGTAAATAAGATTATAAGAAAAGATGTACGATATCAATAAAGTGCGGGAAGATTTCCCCATTCTGTCGAGAAAAGTCTATGATCGTCCACTTGTCTATCTCGACAATGCAGCCACCACTCAGAAACCTCTCTGCGTGCTCGATGCTATGAGAGAGGAGTACCTCAACGTCAATGCCAATGTACATCGCGGTGTCCACTACCTGTCGCAACAGGCCACCGACCTACATGAGGCAGCAAGAGAAAAGGTTCGTGCTTTCATCGGTGCCGCTAAAACAGAAGAGATTGTGTTCACTCGCGGCACTACAGAAGCCATCAATCTAGTAGCATCATCATTCTGCGAAGAGATGATGAAAGAGGGCGATGAAGTTATTGTCACCGACATGGAGCACCACTCCAACATCGTGCCTTGGCAACTACAAGCCAACCGCCGCGGCATCGTAGTACGTCATCTGCCTTTCGACGAAAAGGGCGATCTCTGTTTGGATCAGTTGGAACAGATGATCAACGAGCGTACCAAACTGGTGAGCATGGCCCATGTAAGCAATGTGCTCGGCACAGTAAACGATGTAAAGCATGTGACAACCATTGCCCACAAATATGGAATTCCCGTATTGGTGGATGGTGCACAGAGCACTCCCCACTTTCATGTTGATGTAAAAGAACTGGATTGCGATTTTTTTGCCTTCAGTGGACACAAGATGTATGGCCCTACTGGTATCGGTGTGCTCTATGGTAAAGAAGAATGGTTGGAAAGACTTCCACCCTATCAAGGTGGCGGCGAAATGATAGATAAAGTGTCGTGGGAACAAACCACTTTTGAACGCCTGCCCTTTAAATTTGAAGCAGGCACGCCCGACTATGTAGCAACCCACGGCCTCGCCACTGCTATTGATTATATTTCGGCATTAGGCCTTGACCAGATAGCAACCCACGAGCAGATGCTTACCCATTATTGTATGGAGCAGATGTCAACCATCGATGGTATGCGTCTGTTTGGCACATCAGCACACAAAGATGCAGTAGTCAGTTTTCTGGTGGGCAATATCCACCACCTGGACATGGGCACCCTGCTCGATCGCCTTGGCATAGCTGTACGCACTGGACACCATTGCGCCCAACCCCTGATGACTCGCCTTGGTATCAGCGGCACGGTGCGCGCATCGTTTGCCCTTTACAATACGAAAGAGGAGATTGACATTTTGGTCAATGGCATACGCCGTGTCAGTCAGATGTTCTGACCAACAGTGTCAAGTTTCTGCATATTGGGCATTAACTATTAGTCGCGTCCAAGTCCGCTGTTTCGGCATTTGAGCAATGCGTTGCAAAACCACAGCAGACAGAGCAGCCGCAATACCAACGACATGGATGCAAATACAAGGAAGAAGAATGCAGCCTGTGCATTGCATAGCAACAAGGTCTGTCGCACGTTGACTTTCTCGCCTAGCAATCGCGAATAGTAGTTGGCAAGAGCCGCAAGGGGTTTATTGGCAAGATTGGCTATACGCTGTACATTGAGCATGAGGCGCTCGTTACGATTCAAAGTGATGGTCTGTTTCATATTCAGTTCAGATTTTATTGTTTCGATGCTGCAAAGGAACTACTATTTTGTGCACAATATGTTCACTTTCAAAATATCTTAGTTAAAAGAATTTAATCGTTAACATCTCTTTACAATATTATATGCTTGCAAGCCATTATTACACGGGTAAGATAGAAGCAGGATGCGATGAAGCCGGACGTGGATGTTTGGCAGGTAGCGTCTATGCTGCTGCTGTTATCTTTCCTGAAGACTACCACAACGAGGCGCTCAACGACTCGAAACAATTGACAGACCATAAGCGCAAGCAGTTGCGCGAGATTATTGAGCGCGACGCATTGGCATGGGCTGTAGGCATCGTAACAGCCGAAGAGATCGACCGCATTAACATCCTCAATGCCTCGATACTCGCCATGCACCGTGCTCTCGACCAGTTGAAAGTGCGTCCAGAAGCAATTATTGTGGATGGCAACCGTTTCAAACCCTATCAGAAGTTGCCCCACACCACTATTGTCAAAGGTGATGGTAAATATCTCAGCATTGCAGCAGCCTCGATTCTTGCCAAGACTTACCGCGACGACTATATGGATGGACTGGCAGAGGAATATCCTGAATACGACTGGCATTCCAACAAAGGATATCCCACCAAGAAGCATCGCGAAGCTATCAGCCGTTGCGGTATCACTCCCTATCACCGCAAGAGTTTCAATCTGCTGGGCGATGGGCAGCTTTCACTCGATTTTGGAGAATAGCCTATGCGTCACGACAAACTGAACCGAGAGCTGTCGTTGCTGCTTCTACTTACCGAAAACAAGAAGCTTAACGTACAGCAACTCTGCGAAAAGATGGAGCTATCAAAGCGCACGCTCTATTACTATCTCGATTTTTTCCGTGACTTTGGCTTCGAAGTGGAAAAGCGCGGCACTGTCTATTCCATCGACAAAAACTCCACCTACTTCACCAAACTCTTCCGCAAAGTGCATTTCACCGAAGACGAAGCCATCTATATCCGCCGCATGCTTGAAAACTATGGTGGTCAGGGAGCACTGGTGGCCCATCTAAAGAGGAAGCTCGACACGCTCTACGATTTTAATATCCTTGCCGATGCCCAGCTGCGCGAACAGCAGGCTTTGAATATCAGCGTCCTCTACGATGCCATCAAATATCATCGCAATGTCATTCTCCACCATTATTCATCGCCACACAGCAACTCGGTGAGCGATCGCATTGTTGAACCGTTCATGTTGATGAACGACAATCGCGAGGTGCGTTGCTATGAATTAACATCAAAGATGAACAAGACCTTCAAGGTGGCACGCATGGAATCGGTAGAGTTGTTGGCCGACGAATGGCAGCACGAAAGGCAGCATCGACAGATGTACACCGACATCTTCATGTTCAGCGGCGAACAACAGATGCGTATCAAACTACGTCTGGGCCGCCTATCAGCCAATATCATACAAGAAGAATATCCATTATCGGCAGCCTATATCAGTAAAGACAATGACACCCATTGGATACTTGAACTCGATGTGTGCAGCTATATTGGTATAGGTCGTTTTGTCATGGGACTGTTTTCTGATATCGAAGTATTGGAAGACTCTGGTTTCTGTAAATATATCCACGACAAAGTCAAGGAGATGGAAGAAAAGATAAAAAACACACCATGATAGTGTTCAACATAAAGGAATAATTAGTACTTTTGCGTCGGTAAAAAGAAAACAGCAAAAGATAACCCGTACATTATGGAAACGTCACACTCCAACAAAGTAGAACTGCGCAACCTCCAAATGGAGGACTACGACCAGTTGGCACGATCATTCCGACGCATCTATGCCGATGCTGATGTCTTCTGGACTCACGCACAAATCAAGAAACTCCTCACTATCTTTCCCGAAGGCCAGATTGTTATCGTGGTTGATGATAAGATAGTGGGATGTGCCCTATCCATCATTGTTGACTACAACAAGGTGAAAGGCGACCACACCTATGCACAGGTCACTGGCAACGAAACGTTCAACACTCACAACCCCGACGGCAATATCCTTTATGGCATCGAGGTGTTTATCCATCCCGACTACCGTGGCATGCGACTGGCTCGCCGCATGTACGAATATCGCAAGGAACTCTGTGAGAAACTCAACCTCAAGGCCATCATGTTTGGCGGTAGAATACCCAACTACCACCTCTATGCCGACACCATGCGTCCTAAGGAATATATAGAAAAGGTACGCACGCGAGAGATATACGACCCGGTACTTACTTTCCAGCTGTCCAACGACTTCCACGTGCGTCGTGTCATCCGCAACTATCTGCCCAACGACGAGGAGTCGAAACATTGTGCCACACTGCTGCAATGGGACAATATCTACTATCAGCCATCCAACAATGTAGTGGAAAAGCGTCCCACGGTACGTATCGGTATGGTACAATGGCAGATGCGCCCCTACCATACGCTCGATGATTTGTTCGAACAGGTAGAGTTCTTTGTCGATTCCGTATCCGACTACAAGAGCGATTTCATCCTCTTCCCCGAATACTTCAACGCTCCACTGATGGCGAAGTTCAACGATATGGGCGAGGCACAGTCTATCCGTGCCATGGCACAATATACGGAGAAAATCCGCGACCGCTTCGTTGAAATGGCCATCAGCTATAATATCAACATCATCACAGGTAGTATGCCTTACGTTAAAGATGACGGTGCTCTCTACAATGTGGGCTTTCTTTGCCGTCGCGACGGATCATACGAGATGTTTGAAAAGATACATGTCACTCCCGACGAACAGAAATGTTGGGGACTGACCGGTGGCAGCCATGTGCAGACTTTTGATACTGACTGCGGACGCATCGGCATACTGATTTGCTACGATGTAGAGTTCCCTGAGCTGTCACGCCTGATGGCAGATGAGGGCATGCAGATACTCTTTGTACCATTCATGACCGACACCAAGAACGCCTATTCACGTGTTCGCATCTGTGCACAGGCTCGTGCCATCGAAAACGAGTGCTACGTGGCAATTGCCGGAAGTGTGGGCAACCTGCCGCGTGTCCACAACATGGATATCCAGTATGCACAGTCTGCTGTGTTCACCCCGTGCGACTTTGCATTCCCCACCGACGGTATGCGTGCCGAGGCAACACCCAACACCGAGATGATATTGGTAAGCGATGTAGATCTGAGTCTGCTCAACGAGCTACACACCTATGGTGCTGTGCGCAACCTGCGCGACCGTCGTGGCGACCTCTACGAACTAAAGATTAAACCTGCCGCTAAACAGGATATCGAAGGTTAACCCCATACTCCTTGCGCGTGCGCATGGGCGCACGCGCATTTTTTTCGTTTTCATCGACCATCGAACACCAACCTAAAACTCTGCGAACATCATTTTATCAGCAAGAACATAGGTAAGACATTTCCGGCTCCCATACTTTATCAGCAAATGAAGTATTCAAATACAACTATAATTGTGATTTGCTATAGATAATAGTTCGTTTTTTCTTGCAGAATAGGAAAATATTAACTACCTTTGTCATACAAACAAAGAAATAGTCAAAACCGTATTACTACACATTCAGCCTATAGTCCCAATAGGATTCGAGAGTATATGAAGCTGACAACACGACAGAAACAAAAGCTACAACACATGTGCAGCATTGTGCTTCTGGCAATGCTGACAACTATCCTTCTATTCACCTGTGGCAAAAGCGACAGGAGTATTGCCATATTGGAACGTGCTGAAAATATAATAGACGAACATCCCGACTCTGCACTATTGCTACTAAATAGCATCAGCAGCGAACAAAATGAAATGGACAAAAGCCAATACATGGCCTACCATCTGCTACTGACTGACGCACACTATCGCACGGGAAATACAATAGTGGAAGATAGCATAATCATAGAAAGCGCCAACTATTACGACCTGCATGGCACTTGTAAAGAGCAGGTGCGCGCCAACTATTTGGCTGCACTCGTTTACGACTACAAAGGTAATACGCCCATGGCACTCCAGTACTATATGAAGGCTGTGGCACACACCGACACTACCGATACACACTGTGATTGGCACTTATTGGGCAAACTCCATGCACAAATGGCGAAAGCATACGGACGGGCGATGGTCTATAGTATGCAGATGGACTGCATACATAAAGCCGAACACGCATTTTTCAAAGCCAACGATACCGTTAATGCTCTCAAGGCTAAAACACAAACGGCAGACATCTACGCACAAAACGGCGATACTTACAGAGCAATAACACTGCTCGACTCAGTGGCAGATGTCATGGCTAAACAACAATATCACGAGTTGGCTGTCGGTTTCTTCCTGAAAGAAATGCCCCTTATTGCTAAAAAGACAGACCGGAAATTTGCAGAATCTGTCATGCAAAAAGTACAGCAAGAAATGCACTACCTTGCCTCAAACCATCGCTTGTGGAACAATTACTATGCCTGCCAAGGCATATTGGCTGAGCTACAAGACAATATCGACTCGGCTGGTTTCTATTATATGCAAGCCAACCTTTCTGATATCAACGACATGCCGTTGACAGCCTGCATAAATGGTGGTTTGATGCGTTATTACACTGCCAAAGGAAACCTGCGTGAAGCCACTCGCTATGCCACTTATTACACTTTAGCTTGCGATTCTCTACAAAAAATGCATGCAGAAAATATCGACTGTGAAATGTACCGTCTCTATACACAGGATCGCATGGGAGAAGTGGAGAAGCACATGGAAGCGCGTCTGAAAACAATGATTGCTGCACTCCTTATCGTTATATTTGTGCTCTGCATCGCGGGATTGATTAGTCACCAGTGGTACAAACGGCATAAACAGTGGCAGCGCATCAAGATTGAACGCCATAATATGTACTTCCAGCAACTACGTGCCACCTACGACCATGCACGCCACGAATATGACACACTACAAAACGATTTCCTCGCATACAAGCAAGCAAAAGGCGAAGAATTGGAGTCGCTGCGCGCTCAAGTGGCAACCTATTTAGACCAAAACGTATCGATTGAAACATGGGACAAAGAGCGCGAACTCTTCGATGACAAGGCTATCAGCCATCTCCACTCATTGCTTGAACGAGGAAAAATTCCATCTGGGCGCGACCTACGGGAGGTGGTACAGTTGGCAGAAGCCCATCTACCCGACTTCTGGGCAGTGGTATGCAATCCCACCAAACACTTGTCGCTAACTGAAATACAAGTATGTGTGTTACTCCGCGTCTGCTTCATTCCATCGGAAATAGCCGCTGCAATGAATATCAGTATGCAACGAGTGAGCAATGCGAAAGCAAGCATACACGAAAAACTCTTTGGCACGAAAGGTGCAAAAGGATTGGAAGACAAATTGCTGGCTCTACACTAATCCCTATACTCGGCAACGCATTTTTATCCTAAACTAAAAAGAATGAAAAGGTCAAACATAAATATGATGTTGGAATCATGGCTATACACCGCTGTGTTTTTCCATGGTATATTGGACCCTATGATAGACTACTTCTACGATTCGAGTTCCTTCGTATGGTGGAGTTTCCAAGCCTGTGGAGCTTTGCTTATTATTATTGCCGTATTCTTCAGCAGACAACTATTGAGCAAAAAGTGGACTTACACACTGAAAAAACTGGCATCTGAACAGCTTTTTCTGAATATCAACATCTGTCTCTGCTTCTTGGGTATTGCCATTGCACTGCTTTTCGACTCACAACGATGGATAGCATGGACGGTATTCCTCATCATTTTCGTCGGTCTATTTATCTCTAATCACAACCGCAAGAGAAAGGACGATATTTCACAATCAACATCACAAAGCGCATAAGCTACTATCTCATAAGCCATTAAAGCCACACTTCTATACACACAAAATACACACTTGATGTTTTGTGAATTTAACGTGTATTGATTTTTTGCTCGTTGTTTTGGTTCTGCTTAATTTTGCAATCGAAACAAAACAATTATTCACACAACAAAAATCAATCAAATTATGAAAACAATGATCGGTATTTCAAAAGGCATGGCAGTAATGACAATGATTATACTGCTGACAGCATGTACATCAGACAACTATGACATGGAAATGACACCTAAAGCAAAAACTCCTGACGTAATCTCCAAAATTGAAAACATCAACGCTGAACTTGAACAGCTCAAAACACCATTTGTGACAAGAGGATGGAAAGACTGGAATAGAAATAAGAGAAATGAATTGGTAAGAGCTGATTTCAAAGGATGCTACGATGGAGTTAAATATGGATATAAAATCGGAAAACAAATTGATTCATCACGAGGTGGATGCTTTGGCGCCATCATCGGAGGCGTGATTGGTGGCGGTGTTTCTTCTTGGTGGAAATATCGCGATATGGATCATAAACTTGAATGTAATGATGCTGATATAGAAACAATATCCGAATTATGTAGGAGTTTGGCACAAAAAGGAGACATTACTGAATCAGGCATTACCAATTTGGATGAAGCTCTTAAAGGAGATTCTATTGTAAACAATGATCTCATATTATTATCAAATTTAGATGCACTTTCACTATGTATAGGAAAAATGCATAATACTGCACTTGCCACATTTGACGGTTCAAGTGGACCAAACATGGATAAAAAGGATGAAAAATATCCAGATAATAAAATTGATGCAGAAACTATTGAATTACAATTAAGTTTGATTGACTCAAAAGAATTAAAAACGAAATGCAAACAAATTGCCATTGATATATGTACAGGAGAAAAAAACGAATCAGACTCTACTACGGATAAAATCATAAGGTTGTTTGACGAAGCATTAGACAGCTATACAGAAAACGCTGAAGACATTGCATTTATCATCGGAAAGTATTGTGAAATAATCGATAGTACTGCAGATTTGACAGAAGAAGAGAAAACGCAAGTAAAAGCTGCTTTTTCTACTGCTTTGTATAGTATATCATATTGGGAAACTAAAATGAAATAGGCATGGACAGATATTCTAAAAGCATAATATGGGCATCTTGGATTTTTCGTGCAGGACTACTTGTATGGACCTTTGACCCTTTGATAGAAAACATTTCTAAAGGCAATGAATTATTGATTGATGTATGGAGCAACCTATCGTTCGGTCTTTTAGTTATTTCTGCACTGTTTGAACTTGTGATGCTTATAATAAACCACAAGCGTTTTATCAAGGCATTGGAGAACTGTAAAACTACTGGTTATAGCATGGCAATAATCGATATCATTGGTATTATAGTTGCATTAATCTTCCAAAGTTCATTCTGGAATTTCTGGGCATTCATGCTCGTCTGTGATACAGTTGGTATAGGCATAGATGCCAAAAAGCAGAAAAAACAGCAAGATGCAGTAGGTTAATGGTTTGATGCTACCACAAAGTTAACAGAAAAGATTCACTCAAAACAATCTTTAGACCTCATTTCGCCCATCGTGTACATCCGTATGCGATGGGTTTCCTATTATTGGCAAACACCCATCAAATATGAAGATGACAGAGGACCGCGTCATTCTTTTAAGTATCTGATTTTCAATTGCCTCGTATGTAATATTGGAGAAAACTTTTATCAAACGCTGGACAATACCTTTATCAAACGCTAGACAATACCTTTATCAAACGTTGACAATACCTTTATCAAACGTTGACAATACTTTTGCCAAACGTAAGACAATACTTTTACCAAACGTTAGACAATACTTTTGCCAAACGTTGGGCAATACCCTTGCCAAACGTTGGGCAATACCGTTGCCAAACATTTGGCACAGCTTGGCAAAACGTTATCAAAAGAATATCGATCTATTTTATTTCTGAGCGACATTCGAATAGATATGAGCATCGCAGATATGCTTTCGCAATTTGGTGGTCGATGCGTGGTCGATAGAAACAGTTTCGACCACCGCCTAAAATACTGAACGATAACGTGATGCACACATCGGTGGTCGAGTGGTCGAAATTTTCTGAAAAATAAAATTCTTGTATAACTCTGGAAAAACGGAAAAGTGTCCTGCAAAGCCGTAAAGCTTCAGCAGGACACTTTAGATTATTTTTCAGCTATATGATTCGCTGCAATTAGAAGTCCATTTTGTCGAGAGCATCGCTGAAATCCTTGGGCTCGTTGTTGGGCTCATGGAATTCGTCGTTGCGCTGTGGACGCTCGCGGTGATCGTTGTGCTGACGACGCTCGCCACGCTCAGGACGGGGGCGACGCTCGCTACGGTCGCGACGTGCAGGACGCTCAACATATCCCTCAGGCTTATCAATAAGAACGCGATGAGAGAGTTTGAACTTACCGGTCTTAGGATCAATCTCCAGCAGTTTCACCTTAATCTTATCGCCTTCCTTGATACCAGCTTCCTCTACGGTCTCCAAACGCTTCCAGTCAATTTCTGAAATATGGAGCAAACCGTCCTTGCCTGGCATGAACTCTACAAAGCAACCATAAGGCATGATGCTGCGTACGGTACCCTCGTAAACCTCACCAATCTCAGGAATAGCCACAATGGCACGAATCTTGGCAATAGCAGCATCGATGCTGTTCTTATCGGGACCGCTCACCTGAATCTTACCAACGCCATCCTCTTCATCGATAGTGATAGTAGCACCGGTATCCTCCTGCATCTGCTGAATGATCTTTCCGCCCGGGCCAATCACAGCACCAATGAACTCCTTAGGAATCTCAAAGGCTACGATGCGGGGTACGTGTGGTTTAAGCTCAGCACGTGGCTCAGCAATAGTATCGGTGATGCATTTAAGGATATGCTCACGGCCAGCCTTAGCCTGCATAAGAGCTTTTTCCAAGATTTCGAACGACAGACCGTCGCACTTGATATCCATCTGAGTGGCTGTCAGACCGTCCTTAGTACCAGTGGTCTTGAAGTCCATATCACCCAAATGGTCCTCGTCGCCGAGGATATCGCTCAATACAGCATATTTATCTTCACCGGGATTCTTAATCAGACCCATGGCAATACCTGATACAGGCTTCTTCATAGGAACACCTGCATCCATCAGGGCAAGCGTACCTGCACAAACGGTAGCCATAGATGAAGAACCGTTAGACTCGAGAATCTGAGATACCAGACGTACGGTATAAGGGAAGTCCTCAGGTATCTGACCCTTCAAACCACGCCATGCCAAGTGACCGTGACCAATTTCACGACGACCCACACCACGCTGGGCTTTGGCCTCACCAGTACAGAATGGAGGGAAGTTATAATGGAGCAAGAAGCGCTGATAGCTCTTGTCAAGCACATCGTCAACAAGTTTCTCATCGAGTTTAGTGCCGAGAGTACAAGTGGTCAGAGACTGTGTCTCTCCACGTGTAAAGATAGAGCTTCCGTGAGGCATGGGCAGTGGAGAAACCTCACACCAAATAGGACGAATCTCGTCGGTCTTACGACCGTCAAGACGAATACCCTCATCCAAAATGCAACGTCGCATAGCGTCGCGCTCCACATCATGATAGTAACGGTCCATCATGGCATATTTCTCTTCGAGCTCATCTTCGGTGAGATCGGCATGTGCAGTAGCATACTGCTCCTTGAAATCCGCCAATATCTTTTCGAATGCCTCAGCACGCGCATGTTTCTCAAGAGCCTGCTTGGTCACGTCGTATGAAGGCTGATAGAGTTCCTTGTTCATCTGCTCACGCAGTTCTTCATCGTTGACTTCGTGATCGTATTCGCGCTTCACATCGGTACCGAGTTCCTTGCTCAGTGCGGTTTGCAATTCACACATAGGCTTGATAGCAGCCATCGCTGCTTTCAGTGCGCCAATCATATCTTGCTCTGAAACTTCCTTCATTTCACCTTCCACCATCATGATGTTTTCGGCAGAAGCACCAACCATGATGTCCATGTCAGCTTCCTTCATCTGTTCGAAGGTCGGGTCGATAACAAACTCGCCATTAACACGAGCTACACGAACCTCACTGATGGGGCACTCGAAGGGAATATCCGAACATGCCAATGCTGCTGATGCGGCGAATCCTGCCAATGCATCGGGTTGGTCAACACCATCTGCACTCAGAAGCATTACATTCACATAAACTTCAGCGTGATAGTTAGAAGGGAACAGCGGACGGAGCACACGGTCCACCAGACGGCTGGTAAGGATTTCGTTGTCACTGGCTTTGCCTTCGCGTTTAGTGAAACCACCGGGGAATCGACCTGCGGCGGCATACTGCTCTCTGTAGTCAACCTGCAGAGGCATGAAATCTGTTCCGGGAACTGCATCTTTTGCGGCACAAACAGTGGCCAGAAGTACGGTGTTGTTCATACGGAGAACAACGCTTCCGTCAGCCTGCTTTGCCACTTTCCCGGTTTCAATTGTGATGGTTCTTCCATCAGGCAACTGAATACTTTTCGTAATTACGTTCATCTTATTTTTTACGTCTAAATAAATAAATCATGCAAAATTACCTATTTTATTGGTAATAAACGAATAATCTGCCGATATTTTTCTTTTTTTATGAATTTGCCACAACCGTTTTCTATCGTGGGGATATAGGTACCGATAGCGGCATTCGGTATTTTTAATAGCCAATGCAAAAAGATATGGATAAAAAGCGAGACCTTTGCACACGCTTTCGAGGAAAGCAATATCGCTCAACCCTCGTTTTTACATATAAAAAGTAAGAAAAAAAATATATAAATTATGGAGACTTATAGATTAGTTATTTTAGCTGTTTCATTGGCTATGCCTTTGTTTGTTGTGGCGTTGAAAAAGTTCACTTTCGCTTTCCAAAATTACAAGAAGAGAACTCTGGGCTGTCAAGAGAAACTATTTCTCAACAACGAATGTTACGACTACGTAACAGCTGGCCACATGGCAGAAGAGGAAGTGATGATTAAGGACAACGAAACAGGCATGGTATATGACGACTACGAACTTGAACAGCTCTAAAGAAACTGCCCATTTTCTTGCCACCTATGCCGCAACCATGCTGGCTGCCGGCGGTTCATCTGCCCGTTGCGAAAAGACGGTACACCGTATTGCCGAAGCATACGGAACAACAGCAGAGATCACCATCTTACCCCATACGGTTATGACCACTGTATGGGACAAGGATCATAGTCAGTCCTTTTCCGTTGGAGAGAAATTGCCTGTCACAGGTCTCAACTTCTATGTCATTTCCCGTCTGAGTCACTTGTCATGGGATATCCGCGACAATGGCATCACACTGGAAGATGCAAAAAACGAATTTCGTAGCATCATGAAGAAACCACGACTCAACCCTTGGTTGGTAACGCTGCTCACTGGCCTTGCCAATGCTTCGTTCTGCCGTTTGTTTGAAGGCGATTGGAGAGCCATGCTCATTGTATTTATTGCCACTGTCAATGGTTTCTGGATTAAGAATGCTTTGCATAAAGAATGGAAATGGGATATGCGCCTGGCTGTACTTTGCGCTGCTTGTTGTTCATCAGTCATCGCCTGTGCAGGTTTTATGTTCCATTGCACCGACACACCAGACATTGCACTAGGTACCAGTGTGTTATATCTTGTACCTGGCATCCCATACATCAACTCCGTCAGCGACCTTATCCACGGACATTTACTCTGCTGCATCAGCCGTTTCATCGAAGCATCTGTGCTGACAGCATGCTTGGGCATCGGCCTATCGGTAGGCATTCTTTTAATGAACATACAATATTTCTAAAGACTTTACGTTATGATTATGACAGATATCCTGTTGGACGGTTTCTTTGCCGCCATTGCCGCCATCGGTTTCGGAAGCATCAGCAATGTGCCTCTCCAAGCTTTCAAAGGATGTGCACTGCTTGCGGCAGCAGGTCATGCCACACGTTTCGTGCTGACCCATGCCTGCGGTTGGGGACTGATTCCAGCAGCCTTTATCGGTGCATTGGTCATTGGATTCTTTGCACCGAAAGCGAGCCGCCACTGGCGTATTCCTGCCGAAGCGCTGGCATTTCCCGCTCTCTTACCGATGATTCCGGGTATGTATGCCTATCGTTCGGTTGAGGGATTGCTACAATGCATTATGAGCAAGGATGCCGAAACATTCACCCATGCCTTCTATCTGTTTAGTTACAATGGCATGGTATGCGTCATCATTGTCATACTGATGGTACTTGGTGCGACAGTTCCCATCATAGTGGATGCACGCAGACAAACTGATAATAGCGATACAAAAACAGCATAACATGGAACTAAGACAGCTTCGTTTCTTCCTAAAAGTCTCTGAGACTCTCAATTTCTCAGAAGCTTCTAAGCAATTGTACATCACCCAAAGCACACTAACACAAACTATTAAACAGTTGGAAACTGAGCTCGGCGTGGTGCTGTTCGACCGTAACAGTCACGAAGTACATCTGACAGAAGCTGGTAAGGAACTTGTGGATTATGCCAACCGCACGGTGACTGCTGCCGATGACTGCATGGCACGAATGACCGATCTGACGCAGATGAAATGTGGAACGCTCCGCATTGGTGTCACCCACTCCTTTTCATTGATGACTGCTGAAGTGGTGACAGAATTCTGCCGCCTCTATCCCAACACGCACATTGATATCACATACTTGCGTATGGAAGAACTTATCGACAAGTTGTGCCGTCATGAATTGGATGTAGTGCTGTCATACAAGCCCACTCATATCAGCAAGAAAGTGGAATCGGTAGAACTCTTCAAAGACCAGTTGGGGGTGGTTGTACCGCAAGACCACGAGCTGGCATCACGCCCTTCGCTGACTCTTGCCGACATTGCCAACTATTCGTTTGCACTTCCAGCAAAGGGCTTACAGGCGCGCAACGTATTGGAACGTCTGTTGGTTGCGCACAACATAACTCTCAACACACGTGTGGAACTGAACATTGCCACACCCTTATTGCGCCTGGTGCGTAAGAGCAAGATGCTGACCGTGCTGTCTTGTTCAGCTGTTGCCACCACACCAGACCTATGCGCCATTCCTCTTGAAGGGGAAGAAAGTAGTATGGTGGGATGTTTCCATACGTTGAAAGGAGTATATCGGAAGCATGCTGCCGACGAAATGCTCCGTCTGCTGAAAGAGTATATCGCCTTCTACAAGATGTAAATGCAAGTGCTGACCCCATCATTCAAATGCTACATGACTATCCTCCAATCGCATATTAAACCGAAAAGTAGGGATAAATAGAATCTCTATAACCGATTAGGAGTAAAAAGAAATGGTGTAAAGTTGCCAAAAAAAAATAATTTGCGTAACTTTGCACCATTATTATTTCATGCCGCATGGAACAACTCCTACACTATGTCTGGAAGCACCGTTTGCTGCCTGCCAGACCACTTGCCACCACCGACGGACGACCGATAGAGGTGATAGACCCTGGTCTTCATAATCGCAACAGCGGTCCCGATTTCTTCAATGCCAAGGTAAAAATCGGTCAGACGCTATGGGTGGGCAATGTAGAAATCCACGACAAATCGAGCGATTGGTTTCTGCATGGTCATGACCATGATGCTGCCTACGACAATGTAGTACTTCATGTAGCTGGCATCATCGACTGCGATGTGACCAATACATTGGGCCATTTCATACCACAAATGCAGATCGATGTGCCTCAACAAGTCATCGACAACTATGAGGAGTTGCTACGTACCGACCAATATCCGCCGTGCTACCGCATCATTCCTCAATTGGCTCCCATCACCATCCATGCTTGGATGGCTGCTTTGCAAACCGAGCGGTTGGAGCAAAAAACGGAGGCTATAGCTGAACGCGCACGTAGATTGGGTGGTTCGTGGGAAGACGCTTACTTCATGACCTTGGCCCGCAACTATGGTTTCGGCATCAACGGAGACAGTTTCGAAGAGTGGGCAGCACACATTCCCCTATCGGCTGTGGGACATCATCGCGATGATCAGTTTCAAGTGGAAGCCATTTTCATGGGACAAGCAGGATTACTAACACCCGAATCCATTCCACAGCGCTACCGCGACGAAGCCGTTGCTGACCCATACTTTCAGCGCCTTAGTAAGGAATATACATACCTTGCCCATAAATTCTCACTCCAACCGATGGACCACCACCGCTGGCGTTTCCTACGACTGAGACCTCAGAATTTCCCCTATATCCGTTTGTCACAACTGGCATGTCTCTATCATGAGCGTAAAACAAGTCTCTCGCAACTGACCGATTGCAAAACTGTGGCAGAGTTGCAGAATATGATGGGCACCCACGTATCCGACTACTGGAAGACTCACTACACTTTCGGACAGGAGAGCGAAAGCAACACTAAACATCTGTCGCCATTCTCTATCAACCTATTGCTCATCAACACTTGCATACCGATGCTCTTTGCTTACGGTCGTCACACTGCCAAAGAGGAATATTGCGACAGGGCTTTCGACCTGTTGGAACAGCTCCGCGCCGAGAGCAACCATATCATCCGCATGTGGAGCGAATGCGGTCTGAAAGTGAAAACGGCCGGCGATTCGCAAGCACTTATCCAACTAAAAAAAGAATACTGCGACCGAAAAGACTGTCTGCGCTGCCGCATTGGCTATGAATACCTTCGCCGACCAGGAGACAAAACACAGCAGCCCCATGAACAGATAAATAGCAAATCATAAATACATGAGTAAATATATTTTTGAAGCGCACATGGAAGTGCGCGATTACGAATGCGACATCGAAGGCATTGTCAACAATGCCAATTATCTGCACTATGCCGAACATACCCGCCATCTGTTTCTGAAATCACGAAACCTGAGTTTTGCAGAAATGCATGAGCGTGGGGTAGATGCCGTGGTTGCACGTATGAATCTGCAATACAAGACACCACTTCGCTGCGATGACGAATTTATTTCACGACTGTGGGTAGAGAAAGAAGGTGTCAAATACATATTCCATCAAGACATCTTCCGTGCTTCCGACGAGGCATTATGTTTCCGCGGAATCATCACACTGGTATGTCTGATAGATGGAAAACTCGCTAACAGCGAGGATTACGACCGGGCTTTATTATCATGACGATGAACGAAGATATCCGCTATACCATTGCCTTAAGTCGCATACTGGTGCTCTATCCTGCCGTTGCACAATTGCTCTACCGCGAATTTGGATCGGCCCAAGCGGTATATGAAAACCGCAACAGACTGACTGAAACCGTACCCGATTGTTCACAAAGATTGATCGAACTGCTACAAGACTGGTCAGAGCCACTACTGCGTGCCGATGAGGAGATACGTTACATGACGGAAAACAATATCGAAGCTATCCCCTTCGGTAGCGACAACTATCCCACACGACTGCACGAATGTGCCGATGCACCACTTCTACTCTACTATCGTGGCAACGCCAACCTCAATGCGCGGCGCGTGATAAGCATCGTGGGAACACGCCATTGTACGGTTTATGGCAACGATTTGATTCGCCGGTTTGTGGCAGACCTAAAGACAAAATGCCCCGATGCACTTATCGTCAGCGGTCTGGCATACGGTGTGGATGTGTGCGCCCATAAGTACTCCCTTGACAACGGGATACCTACTGTTGGAGTCCTTGCCCATGGACTCGACACGCTCTACCCCTCTGCCCATCGTGGCATTGCCCAGCAAATGACCGAACAGGGCGGTCTGCTGACGGAATATATGTCGATGACACGTCCTGAAAAAATGAATTTCGTGAAACGCAACCGCATTGTGGCTGGCATAAGCGATGCCACTATCGTAGTAGAAAGTGCATCACATGGCGGCAGTCTCATTACTGCCGACATTGCTCAAAACTATGGTCGCGAGGTGTTTGCATTCCCTGGTCCGGTAGGAGCGGAATATAGCAAAGGATGCAACCAACTCATCCGCAACAATGGCGCAACCCTCATCACTTCTGCCGATGATTTCATTTCATCAATGGGATGGACTACCGACAGTTTGCGTCCGCAAGCCGTAGAGCGCCAGCTCTTCCCTGATCTTACCATCGAAGAACAGGCTGTTGTTGATGCTTTAAGCAAAACCAACGACCTACAGCTCAATATGATAACAACCGTCACCAACATCCCTATCGGCCAAGTCACCGCCCTACTCTTCAGCTTGGAAATGAAAGGAGTAGTACGTCCTATGGCTGGTGGCACCTATCATCTACTGAGCTGATACTCCGACAACCATCATACAACAATCAAGAATGACAAAAATAGGAAATATAGAATTGGGCGAACGCCCGGTGTTTCTGGCACCAATGGAAGACGTGACCGATATCGGTTTCCGTCTGCTCTGCAAGCGGTTTGGTGCATCAATGGTATATACAGAGTTTGTATCTGCCGAAGCTTTGGTGCGCGACATCAAATCGACGGTACAAAAACTAACGATTGCAGACGAGGAACGTCCCGTTGGCATACAGATATACGGCCGCGACATTGATGCTATGGTCGATGCTGCAAAGATTGTAGAACAAGCTGGTCCAGATCTGATTGACCTCAACTTCGGTTGTCCTGTCAAGAAGGTTGCAGGAAAAGGCGCAGGTGCTGGCATGTTGCAGAATATCGACAAATTGCTCGACATCACTCGTAAGGTTATCGATGCAGTAAATCTGCCTGTCACGGTAAAGACCCGTTTGGGTTGGAACAACGACAATCTCGTCATCACCACACTCGCCGAACAGTTGCAAGACTGTGGCATAAAGGCACTAACCATCCATGGCCGCACTCGTGCGCAGATGTACACAGGTGATGCCGACTGGACACTGATAGGAGAAGTGAAGCGCAATCCCCGCATCCACATCCCCATCATAGGTAATGGCGATATCAAATCGCTCGACGATGCCGACCGCGCTTTCGACCAATATGGTGTTGATGCGGTGATGATTGGCCGTGCCACATTTGGTTGTCCTTGGATATTCAGTCGTAAGGAATTAACGCTTGATGAGAAGATTGACGTATTGGAAGAACAATTGCGCATCAATGTTGAGCGCATCGACGAGCGCCGTGGCATTCTCCACACCCGTCGTCACTTAGCAGCATCGCCTGTATTCAAAGGTATTCCAGACTTCCGCCAGACGCGCATTGCCATGTTGCGTGCAGAGAAGATGGACGAGGTGATGCAGATACTGGAACAATGTCGTGAGCGATTGCGCCAATAGAGTTGTTCATCAAAACAATTATCGCATATAACTTTAAAAGGGGTGGAAGCCACATGGCATCCACCCCTTATCAGTATTTGCTGTAGTAATAGAGATTACTTCAGTTTCTTGTAACCATAAACTGAACGGCCACCGAGCTGCTCCTCAATACGGATGAGCTGGTTGTATTTAGCCATGCGGTCGGTACGTGAGAGCGAACCAGTCTTGATCTGACCACTGTTGGTAGCAACAGCGATGTCAGCGATGGTGGTGTCCTCTGTTTCACCTGAACGGTGAGAAGTAACGGTGGTATAGCCGTGACGGTGAGCCATTTCGATAGCGTCGAGAGTCTCGGTGAGTGAACCAATCTGGTTAACCTTGATCAGGATAGAGTTGGCAGCACCCATCTTGATTCCCTTCTCCAGGAACTTCACGTTGGTTACGAACAAGTCATCACCAACGAGCTGGCAACGGTCACCGATGCGCTGTGTGAGTTTAACCCAGTTGTCCCAGTCGTTCTCATCGAGTCCGTCCTCGATAGAGTCGATAGGATATTTGGTAATCAGCTGCTCGAGGTAAGCAATCTGCTCCTCAGCGCTGAGCTTCTTACCATTAGGATCTTTCTTCTTACCATTCTTCAGCTGACGGTAATCGTAGAACCACTCACCATTCTCCTGAACAGCAAATTCAGAAGCAGCGCAGTCCATTGCGATCTTCACGTCCTTTCCTGGCTCGTAGCCAGCAGCCTTGATAGCTTCCATGATGGTGTCGAGTGCATCCTCGATGCCGTCAAAGTTAGGAGCGAAACCACCCTCATCACCAACAGCAGTAGAGAGGCCACGAGCCTTCAACAGCTTAGCAAGATTGTGGAAAACCTCAGCACCCATGCGGATACCTTCCTTTTCGTTGGCAGCGCCAACAGGGCGGATCATGAACTCCTGGAATGCGATAGGAGCGTCAGAGTGAGCACCACCGTTAACGATGTTCATCATAGGAACAGGCAGAACGTAGGTGTTAGTACCGCCGATATAGCGATAGAGGGGAATCTGCAGATAGTTGGCAGCAGCATGAGCAACGGCCAGTGATACACCGAGGATAGCGTTAGCACCAAGGTTCTTCTTAGTAGGAGTACCGTCGAGTTCCAGCATCTTGGCATCGATAGCGCGCTGATCCAGAACGCTCATACCTTCGATAGCGGGAGCAATCTTGGTGTTTACGTTCTCTACAGCTTTCTGAACGCCCTTGCCCAGATAGCGGCCTTTGTCGCCATCACGGAGCTCAAGTGCCTCGTTTTCACCGGTAGAAGCACCAGAAGGAACGCTGGCACGACCCATGTCGCCAGTTTCCAGAGTTACTTCAACCTCTACAGTAGGATTACCACGTGAATCCAGAATCTCTCTTGCGTGAATGTTTTCAATAATCATAATAATCTATTATTTTAATGAATGATTGTAAATTTCCGTGCGCAAAGTTACCAAATTTATCTCAAAACTCCATACTCCTGTGGCATTTTTATCGGTGTTTAACCTTTATTTATTTTATATAAGGTGTAGTTTGTCATGCCGAAATGGCAAAACAAAGTGCATCGGTTGGTTGGTAACAGGATGTCGGAACCATATTTCGGCAGCATGGAGCATGAGTCGGTCGGTGTCATCGGGATGGATTCGGGACGTTGTTAGGTTGGTATGTCCATATAGTTCATCGCCTTGAATGGGGCGCCCCAGCCCATCGGGGTGTGCACAATGTACCCGCAACTGATGGGTGCGTCCGGTATGTGGAGTGAGCGAAACTGTATTGGAGTCGATAAATTCATAGTCGGTGACTGCCGTTTTTCCGTGTTCCATATCAACCATTTGCAGCGGTCGATTTGTCATATCGGGCCGCATAGGCAGTCGGATGGTGCCTTTCGCTGGGCAGAGAATCTGTCCAGCTGCAGGTGGTTCGAGCAGAGCAACATAGCGTTTGCGCACCTCATGATGCAGGAATTGGTCTTGAAGGTCGCGATATGCATCGAGTGTCTTTGCCACGATGAGCAGTCCTGAGGTACCCATGTCCAATCGATGTGCCACATAACTGTCGGGATAGCGTTCTCGCATGACGGTCTCCACACTATAGGTTTCGTTGCGACCAGGCACACTCAGCACTCCCGAAGGCTTATCGACCACCAGCAGGCTATCGTCTTCATAGACAATGGCAATGGGCTTTCGTGGATGTGACAATGTATCGGGATCTGGATCCACGTTAAGTCCTTTCAGCATCCATGACAGTACTGGTTTGCATTTTCCACTACACGCTGGATAGTATTGTAAGTGGTGCCGTATCTCTTGGCGAGGCGATTGTCCCCACCAGAATTCTGCCATACACCGTGGTTGAAGTCCGTGTTGATAAGCATACTGTAGGAGTTTGGGGGCACAACAGTCACCCGTACCGCCTGGAGGCAACGGAAATTTTCTTACCACACGGTCGCGATAGTAGCCTTGCCAAATATCGACCAACTGACTACTTTGCCCTTCTGCATTGAGCATGCGATACTGGTCGAACAGCCAGCGTTGTAGTTTTTGCGACCGTTGCTTGCGTGATTCGCGATCTGTCTCTGCTGTCATGGCTGAGATGGCGCGCTCCTCCTGTTTGAAATATCCATCTGGTTGTTGGGCATCGAATACTGGCGGCACGAAATAATCCCAGTCGTTACGACCGGCAAGGAGTCCACTATAAGCAGCCAGAAACACCAGTTGTCCCTGCTGCTCACACACCAATACACCAAACATCTTGCCGCGGTCGGCATCGTCTTGCAGTTCTTTATGGCTGGCAATATAGGTTTGCACCTCTGTTGCAGCTTGTCGGCAGAGCGGATGTGGCTCGTATCCGAAGGGATAGGTGAACCGTTCGGGTGGCTTTTCGTCGGAATATAGAGGATGTAGCGTCATTGCTTTTTTGTTTTCTGATGCAAAGATACAACTTTTTTGCCAAATTCCTTTTGCATTTCGCTCGCTTAATCGTACCTTTGATACTATGCATCCAAGGTAGGCTGCACCTCGAAAATGAAAATAAAAACATTTTTTTCTTTTGCATTTCGCTCGGTTTGCACTACCTTTGCAAACGCTACATTAAAAACAAACTAAAACTACTAAAACATTAAGCTTATGAAACATTTTCTACACATGTTTCTCTGTTTGCTGTGCACACATACCGCTCATGCGCAACAAATAGACTTCAATCAACCCAACGACAATCCTTCACAGTATCTGGAGGAAGGTTATGAAGCATGGGGAATCCCTACGCAACAGCAACCAGCTACCAAGACATTCGGTGGCGTTACATTTACCGTAGAAATAGAAGGTGATGTCAAGGGAAAGACCCTCTATACCGTAAGATGGAAAGACGGACGCCAACATTCCAAGCTCATCTGCGATGGTGTGATGGTCAAGGGACTTGACGAACAGGGCAACAGACCCGAACTCACCACCGGACGGGTAGGCATCAAGGTGCATATAGCTGGACTGCCCAATGGCAACCACACCTTGCTGGCCTATCACAACAATACGGATGGAGGCGATTTCGTAGCTCCTCCCATCAGTATCGATGTTGATGGAGTGACCAAAGTGACGGGCATACAACAGACCCGTCGTGCTACTTCGCTCTCTGAGTCTGCCAAATCGAGCGTAGAATTTACCGTCACAGATCAACGACCTGTCACCATCACCTATTATACAGTACCTGTAGAGGGCACGACCTACACTACCACATCGCTCGAACTCAACTCGCTTGAAGTGGGCGGTGATACTTTCATGGCACTCGACCCTACCCCTGCCAACAACGACCGCCATGCGGCATGGGAGGATGGTAAGGCTTCGCTGTCGTGGAAAGCTCCCGATGGTACCGCCAAGCACCACTTGGTATTCGGCACCGACTCCATGGCAGTTGTCAATGCCACAACCTACGACTATGAAGGAACAGCAGCCTCATGGCAGACCGGTCAGCTATCGCCATTGACCAGATACTTCTGGCGCATGGACGAAGAGGATGCCCAAGGCAAGATACACCATGGCACGGTATGGTCGTTTCAACCGCGCCGCAAGGCATTTCCTGATGCCGAAGGCTATGGTCAATATGCTGTTGGTGGACGCGGAGGCATAGTCTATCATGTCACTTCACTCGATGACGATGCCACCAATCCCCAACCCGGAACTTTCCGCTATGGTATCACTCAGGTGAAAGGGCCACGCACCATCGTGTTTGATGTGGCAGGTGTAATCCACCTGAAAGCCCGTCTGACCTGTTCTGAGAAATATGTTACCGTGGCGGGACAAACCGCGCCAGGCAACGGCATCTTGTTCCGTGGTGCACCATTCGGCATGCAGAGCGACGGTATCACCCGTTTCATCCGTCTCTACCGTGGCCATATCATTGATGCCAAAGATGCACAGATCGGTATCGACGGAATGGGTATGGCGGGCAACGACCATGCCATCATGGACCATTGCTCCATTTCTTGGACCATCGACGAGGGTTTCTCAAGCCGTAATGCCAAGGCCATCACGCTGCAACGCACTATCATCAGCGAGGCGCTCAACTGTGCCAACCATCCCAACTACGGCACGGGAACACAACACGGCTATGCCGCTACCATCGGAAGCGGACAGATGGGAGGACTGCCCGGATCGTTCCACCACAATCTGTTGGCACATAACGAAGGACGCAACTGGAGTATCTCTGGCGGACTCGATGGCACTGGCAACTATGATGGTCATCATGATGTGTTCAACAATGTGGTTTATAACTGGGGCAGCCGTGCTACCGACGGTGGTTCCCACGAAATCAATTTCGTCAACAACTACTATAAGATGGGACCTGCCACAACCATGAGAAAACTCTTCCGCCATCAGTTTGAAGGAACGGGCAGCGGCACACAGGCTGCTTATGTCAAAGGCAATATTCGCGAAGAACCATCAGGATCAAAAGTCAACGATAAGGAAGGCGACACCTATATATATGAACTCTCCAACGGTCAAGTGCTCAACTGGGAACCCTGGGCCACTAAGCCTTTCTTTGAAAGCTATGCCGAAATCGAAACGGCAGAAAGTGCCTACAAGAGTGTGTTGAGCGATGTGGGTTGCAATATGCCTACTCTTAACAAGCACGATGCACGTATCATCGACGAAACGCGCAACGGATCTACATCGACCACCGGTAGCAAAACGGGCAAAAAAGGCCTCATCGACCATGAGGAAGACAGCGAGGGTTTCGATGCCGCCAAACTTGGAATCACCACCGAGACACGTCCTACAGGATTCGATACCGATATGGATGGCATCCCCGACTGGTTTGAAGAAATTGCAGGAACAGATAAAAATGTTGCCAACAACAATGACGATCGAGATGGAGACCACTACACCGACTTGGAAGAATACCTTGATTGGATGGCACATCCAAACTTCATCGTGAAGGTTGGCGATACCAAGAGCATCGACCTCAAACCCTATTTCGCAGGCTATCCTTCGTTTACGGCTACCATTGCCAATAGCGTCAGCGGTGCCACCATCGAAGACAACAGCCTCAGCATGGTCACTACGGTCAAGGGATTCTATACCGTTCGCGTCAAAGTGAGCGACGGTTCCGACTCGATGGTACGTCAGTTCAACTTTGCCGTGACCGACGGTACAACAGGTATCGAACATGTGAAGACCGACGAAGAACAGACCGACGGTCCTATTTACGACCTTCAGGGCCGTCGCATACAGCGTCCGTCAAAGGGCATCTATATACAGAACGGACAGAAGCGACTGGCTCGTTAACTCGAAAAACAAATCCCGATTAGGGAATAAATCACATAGCAGGGTGCAGAGATACACAAAAAAAGTGTAACTTTGCACCCACTATGGTTTCTACGACATCGCCTGTTCAGGCACTCACCCAACAACGATTGCTACTCCAGATGGAGTATCAAGCCGAGAAAGAAGCCTTCCGCAAACAGACCGAAGAGATGGGAATGATGCGGAAGGTAAAGCGTGGCGATGCTTGGTATCCGTTGCAAATCACCAAGAGCTACTATAATTCGCTCAACCAACTGGCTGTGGAGGTGATGCGCACTACCGATACCGACATCGAGCACAACTTCGAATTTGGCAAACCCATCATATTTTTCTCCTGCGATAGTATGTCGCAAAAGGACGCCCGAATCAAGTATTTGTCGTTTACGGCTATGGTGAGCTATGTGGATGGCGACCGCATGGTGTGCGTCATTCCCAACGATGGCTATCTGCTGACACTTCAGCGCACCGACCATCTGGGTGTGCAATTATCGTTTGATGAGACCAGTTACCGATTGATGCTCGATGCACTCGACCGCGCCATACGTGCCAAAGGACGTCTGGCTTACCTTCGCGACCTCTTTTATTCGCGCAAAGAACCTGAAGTGCTGACGTTCGCACCCATGCATTTTCCCTATCTCAACACCACGCAGGAGGCGGCGGTCAACTTAGTGTTGCGTGCCAAGGATGTGGCTATAGTCCATGGTCCGCCAGGAACAGGAAAGACCACAACGCTCGTAGAGGCTATCCACGAGACTCTTATGCGCGAGAGCCAGGTGTTGGTATGCGCACAAAGTAACATGGCTGTTGACTGGATTTCGGAGAAATTGGCAGACCGTGGCATCCCCGTACTGCGGTTGGGCAACCCCACACGTGTTACCGACAAGATGCTGTCTTTTACTTACGAGCGGCGCTTTGAGGGGCATCCCGACTATCCACAACTATGGGCCATCCGCAAAGCCATACGTGATTTGCGTGCTCACCGAAAGCGCGGCGATGAGAAATACCACCAGAAAATGGAGAGTCTGAAAGGGCGTGCCACCGAATTGGAGATACGCATCAACCAAGAACTCTTCGACGATGCACGAGTGATTGCCTGCACTTTGGTAGGAGCCGGCCACCGACTGTTGGACGGCAGAAAGTTCAGCAGCCTCTTTATCGACGAGGCAGCACAGGCATTGGAAGCTGCCTGTTGGATTCCCATGCGCCGTGTGGGCCGAGTCATCCTTGCCGGCGACCACTGCCAACTGCCGCCCACGGTGAAGAGCATTGCTGCTCTCAAGGCTGGTTTGGGCCGCACGTTGATGGAGCATCTGGTAGAGACAAAACCCTCGGCAGTCAGCCTATTGCAGACGCAATACCGCATGAACGAAGACATCATGCGCTTCTCTTCCGACTATTTCTATGATGGTAAGGTGGAGAGTGCTCCCGATGTGAAGTATCGTGGAATACTCGATTTGGACATTCCCATCGAGTGGATTGACACCAGCGGAGAGGAGATGCATGAGGAGTTTGTTGGCGATTCGTTCGGTCGTATTAATAAAAAGGAGGGAACGCTGACGCTCGAAACCCTTCAACATTACTTCGAGCGCATCGGCAAAGAGCGTCTGCTCGACGAGCGCATCAATGTGGGCATCATCTCGCCCTATAGAGCACAGGTGCAATACCTGCGCCGGTTGGTGAGCCGCAGCGAATACTTCAAGCCCTTCCGAAGGCTTATCAGCGTCAATACGGTAGATGGATTTCAAGGGCAGGAACGTGACATCATCGTCATCTCGCTGGTGCGTTCCAATCAAGAGGGACAGATCGGATTTCTCCGTGACCTACGCCGCATGAACGTTGCCATTACTCGTGCACGTATGAAACTCATCATCTTGGGCGATGTGCCTACCATGACACGACATCCTTTCTATAAGCAGCTGTGGGACTATATACAACGGTTGAAGAGGAAAGAATAGAGAGAAAAACGAGTTTTCACTTTGCTCTTCACTCACTTAATCGTACCTTTACGACACCGTCGCCAAGGTACTAACGTTCGGAAATGCAAAAGAAAAACGAGTTTTCACTTTGCTCTTCACTCACTTAATCATACCTTTGCGACGGTGTCGCCAAGGTACTAACGTTCGGAAATGCAAAAGAAAAACGAGTTTTCCTTTTGCTTTTCGCTCACTTAATCGTACCTTTGTACCCAAAACCGAAAAAACAATTAAAATGAAGAAGTATATGATGATGGCCATGGCTGTACTGGCAATGGCCTCTTGTAGCGAGAAGAAATTCCATGTAGAAGGCACCATTGCCAATGCTAAAGACTCTGTGCTCTACCTCGAAAACGTGGGCATTGAGGAAATCAACGTAGTGGATTCTGTAAAACTGGACGGCGAAGGCAACTTCAATTTTGCTTGTGCACAAAACGATGCACCCGAATTTTACCGTCTGCGCATTGCAGACCAGATCATCAATGTAAGTATCGATTCTACCGAAACTGTGACCATCAAGACCAAATATCCACAAATGGCTACACAGTATGAAGTAAGCGGTTCAGAAAACTGTGAGAAGATTAAGGAACTTGCCCTTAAGCAAATCGACCTGCAACAGCGGGTCATGGCTATCCAGCGCAACCCAGCTCTGACCATCGACCAAAGCAACGACAGCATCTTACGCATCATCAACGACTATAAGAATGATGTAAAGATGAACTATATTCTCAAAGAGCCCAACCGCTCTTATGCATATTTTGCACTGTTCCAGACCTTGGGCAACATGCTGCTGTTTAACCCTCGCAGCAACAAAGATGACATCAAAGTGTTTGCAGCGGTAGCTACCAGTTGGGATACCTACCATCCAGGAGCTGAGCGCGGAACCAACCTGCACAACATTGCCATCGAGGGCATGAAGAATATGCGCATCAACGAGGCAGACCGTGCCAATACCATCGATGCCAGCAAGGTATCGACCACGGGACTTATCGATATTGCACTGACCGACAACCATGGTAAGGTGTGCCGTCTGAGCGACCTCAAGGGCAAGGTGGTGATGCTCGATTTCCATGTCTTTGGCACAGAAAACTCACCCAAGCGCATCCTGCTCTTGCGTGAACTCTATAACAAATACCATGCACAGGGCTTTGAGATTTACCAGGTAGCACTCGATCCCGATGAGCATTTCTGGAAGCAGCAAACCGCCGCACTGCCATGGATTAGCGTGCGCGACCCACAAGGTCTCGACTCACAGTCGCTTATCGTTTACAACGTACAAGGGCTTCCAGAATACTTCCTCATCGATCGTACCAACACCTTGCGCAAGCGCAGTCAGCAAGTACGTGACATCGAGGCTGAGATTAAGGCACTGCTGTAACAGTCTGGCAGACCGTCAGAACCATCAAGAAACAAGCATCGCACAGACCACCAAGTCTATGCGATGCTTATTTTTTGATGAATCCTATTACAGACTATTGTACTATAATGCGTGATGGATGAATGTTGCGGCTGATGCCCTTAATACTTTTGCGGAACTTAGAAACTCTGCAACCAACGGCGCAACTCCATCATCAATTCAAGATGATAGGGGAAGGACTGGAGGATGCCGAAACCATGTCCACCAGTGGGATAGATATGCATCGAGGCAGAAACACCTGCCTGACAGAGTTCCTCGTAATAGCTGACAGCATTGATAGGCGATACCGCTTTATCATCGTTGGCTAATGCTATGAAGGCAGGAGGTGTGGCATGGGTCACGTGCTGCTCGTTGCAATAGTCGTTGACGAGTTTGCGCTTGGGATTCTTACCCAACAGATTATCGCGCGAACCCTGATGGGTGACACCTGTCTCCATAGAGATGACGGGATACATCAATATCTGGAAATTGGGCGCTGCATCGCCCTTAGAATGGGTGGCAATGGTCGAAGCGAGATGACCGCCTGCTGAGAATCCCATGATGCCCACTTGCTGCGGGTCGATATCCCAACTCTTTGCGTTGCGACGCACGGTGCGCATGGCCTCTTCAGCATCTTCGGCAGGCACTTTCCATACGCAATGAGGCATGCGATACTTCAACACAATGACGGCAATGCCCAAACTGTTGAAGAAGGGTGCCCATGCGGTTCCCTCTTTTTCAAATGCCAGATGAGTGTAGCCACCGCCTGGACAGATGACAATGGCACGTCCTGTAGATTGGCTCTTCTTAGGCAGAAAGATGCTTATCTTCGCCATGTCGGTGGGGTCGCCATTATTGGTTTGTGGTCCCTGGGGCCACAGATTCAACTCCATGCCTTGCTGGGCATAAGCCGAAGCAGACACAAACAATAAGATTAAAAAAAGTAGTTTCTTCATAATAAAATGATATTTTTAGGTGCAAAGATACATATTATTATTGAAAAGTCTGTATCTTTGCACTACCAAAACGACAAATCATTACGACTATGAATAAAAGATTCCTTTCATTAATGGTGCTCGCCGGACTGACCATCGGAGCACAGGCAAAAGTAAAATTGTCGCATCTTGTAGGCGATAACATGATTATTCAGCAACAGAGTGACGTGCGCCTTTGGGGATGGGCAAAGCCCAAAAGCAAGGTAGTGGCGACCACTTCGTGGAGCAATGAGCGTAGCGAAGCTGTTGCAGGCAAGGACGGTAAATGGTTGCTGACCGTTAAATCGCCCAAAGCCAGCTATACCCCACTGAGCATTAGTTTTGACGACGGTGATGGAAAGGTCACTGTCAATAATGTATTGGCAGGCGAGGTATGGGTCTGCGCAGGCCAGTCTAACATGGAAATGCCTATCAAAGGATTCGGCAATTGCCCTGTGGAAGGCTACAACCAAGTAGTACTCGAAGCCAATAAGCATAAAGGTATTCACTATGTCAAAGTGCCCAGCATCATGAGCACAAAGCCTCTCGACGATGCCAACTGCGAATGGAAAGAGGCCAATGCAGACAATGTTAGCGAAGCATCAGCCACCGGTTACTTCTTCGCCAAGACTGTCAACGAGGCTATCGACGTTCCCGTTGGACTCATCATGGCAAACAAAGGAGGCAGCCGCGTAGAGAGTTGGCTCGACCGAGACTATCTGACCAAGAATACCAAAGAGGATTTAGACTCCACACACATGGTGAATAAATTCAAATGGGACTTCCTCTATCCACTTCTTTGGGGCAACGGCACCTTCAACCCAATACTCAACAGCACCGTAAAGGGCATCCTCTTCTATCAAGGCTGCTCTAACGTGGGCGACCCTGACGGTCAATACACCCAGCGACTGGCTGACCTTGTGGCTCAATGGCGCCGCGATTTCAAGCAGGGCGACATTCCCTTCTACTTCGTACAGATAGCTCCTTATCATAACGGCGACATCAACGGCGACGCTGGACCAAGATTGCGCGAACAGCAGTTCAATGCTGCCAAGGTCATCCCCAACAGTGGTATCGTATGCACCGAAGACCTCGTTTACCCCTATGAGGTAGAGCAAATCCATCCTGCACAAAAGCGTCAGGTGGGCGAACGACTTGCCTATCAAGCGCTCAACAAAACCTACGGCATGAAATCTGTCATCTGTGAGAGCATGACTTTCAAGGAGATGAAGATCGACGGCGATAAGGTTTTGGTACATTTCGACAACGAATACGGAGCCTACAGCCGTTTCGAAGGCATCGAAGGCTTTGAGGTAGCTGGTGCCGACCGCGTGTTCCACAAGGCTACCGCACGCCACACATGGGTTGATGCACCAGGCCCTTGGAACGAAGCCATCGTAGTATCAAGTCCTGAAGTGAAGGAGCCTGTGGCTGTACGCTACTGCTTCCGCAACTTCCAATTGGGCAATCTGGCCAATGCGGGAGGCCTGCCCCTGTTCCCATTCCGCACAGACAACTGGTAATATGAAACATCCTCTTGATATGTTTGCTTACTGCCCAATATGTGGCAGTAAGCAATTTGTTACTAACAATTTTAAGAGCAAGCGCTGCAAAGACTGTGGCTTCACCTATTATGCCAATGTTTGCGCTGCAACAGCAGCATTCATTGTCAACGATCGCGGCGAGATACTCGTGGTGCGCAGAGGTAAAGAACCCGCCAAAGGCACACTCGATTTGCCCGGCGGCTTTGTCGATATGGACGAAACCGTAGAGGAGGGAATGCGTCGCGAGATACAGGAAGAGACGGGCATCCATGCCACAAAGATGGAATATCTCTTTTCCTTCCCCAACCAATATCTATACAGCGGCATCACCGTACATACCATCGATATGGACTTTCTGGTACGTGTTCCTGCCGAAACGCGTGCCCGTGCAGCCGACGATGCTGCCGAATGTATGTGGATTCCCATACGCCATCTCCACCCAAAAGAGTTCGGACTGACCAGCATACGCCGTGCAGTGGAACGCTTTCTGGAAGTGGCACGCATCGAATAGGCCACACTTCCGTATGCACAAGTCGTTAGTCGGCAATGTTTTACACATTGCTCGTCACCGCTTCAAATATCACTTGGCACAGCAAAACAAATTGATTTGCTGAACAAAGTAAATTGATTTGCTGAGGAAAACAATTTGTTTTGCTGAGCAAATCAATTTATTTTGCTATCATATCCCCTATTCATGATATGTCTAACCAACGTTAATAACCCACCGAAAAAACATCCATAGCACTTCTAAAGAATACCCATAAGCGAGGAAATTCAATGAGTTTGCTCAGCAAATTCATTGAAATTGCCCGGTAAATTCATTGAATTTGGTCAGCAAAATCATTGAATTTGCTAAGAAAAGCAACGTCTGAACATAGACTGTTGATATGCAAGTAGCTGAAAAACAGGCGTTCAAAGCATATCAACAAGACATTGGCAACAGAACACAGAAACACCATCGGCACAACGCTGAGGTATAGATAGCCGACGTTGAAGACAAGCAGACACCAACCAACTATCATGCGGCGAATAGTTAAGAAAACAAAAAAACACCTATATATATAAGGTGTAACCAAAACTTTTACCTACTTTTGCAGCCCGAACAATATTATTATCAAAGGTATGCAAAAGAATTTAGTCATTGTGGAGTCGCCTGCCAAGGCCAAAACAATAGAAAAGTTTTTGGGGAAAGACTATAAGGTCATGTCAAGTTACGGACACATCCGTGACCTCAAGAAGCACGACATGAGCATCAATACCAGCACACTCGAACCCGAATATGAAATACCAGAAGAGAAAGAGAAACTGGTAAAGGAACTCCAGACAACTGCCAAGAAAGCTGAAAAGATATGGCTCGCATCCGATGAGGACCGCGAAGGAGAAGCCATCTCATGGCACCTTTGCGAAGTACTCGGACTTGATGAAGAGAAAACAAGCCGTATCGTGTTCCACGAAATCACAGAGCCTGCAATTCTCAAGGCCATCGAAACACCACGTCACCTCGATATGAATCTGGTCAATGCACAACAGGCCAGACGTGTACTCGACAGACTCGTGGGATTCAAACTATCACCCGTGCTCTGGAGAAAAGTAAAGCCATCACTCTCTGCCGGACGTGTGCAGAGTGTGGCACTAAGACTTATTGTGGATCGCGAACGCGAGATACAAAACTTCAAGAGCGTACCCTTCTATAGCGTAAGCGGCGTGTTTGGAGTGGTCAATGCAGACGGTTCACAGACCGAAGTAAAGGCTCAACTCAACAAACGCTTCAAGACACACGATGAAGTACTGGCATTCCTCGAGAAGTGTAAAGACGCATCATTCATAGTAGAAGAGGTGACCAAGAAACCTACCAAACGCACACCAGCTCCCCCATTCACTACTTCTACGCTCCAACAGGAAGCTGCACGCAAACTCGGACTCACCGTGAGTCAGACCATGATGGTGGCACAACACCTCTACGAAAACGGACTTATCACCTATATGCGTACCGACTCGGTCAACCTGTCGGCACTATGCACCGAAGCAAGCCAACAGATTGTCACCTCACTCTATGGCGACAATTACAGCCGACCAAGACAGTATCACACCAGTTCGAAAGGCGCACAAGAGGCACACGAGGCCATCAGACCAACCTATATGGACCGTACAGAGATTACGGGAACACCACAGGAGAAACGCCTCTATGAACTGATTTGGAAGCGTACTGCTGCCAGCCAGATGGCAGACGCAGAACTCGAAAAGACTACCATCAGTATTGCCATGAGTGGAACATCAGAACTCTTCGTGGCACAAGGCGAAGTGATTACCTTCGACGGATTCATCAAAGTATATCGTGAATCATTTGACGACGATGACAACCAAGACGAGGAAATGGCAAAACTGTTGCCTCCTTTGAAACAAGGCGAAGAACTGCAACGCCGCGAAATACAGGCTGTAGAGCGATTCAGCCAAGGACCTTCACGATACAACGAAGCTTCATTTATCAAAAAAATGGAGGAACTCGGCATCGGACGACCTTCTACCTATGCACCAACCATCTCTACTATCCAACAGCGCAAATATGTGCACAAAGGTGACCGAACTGGAACTGAACGCAACTACACTATCGACACGCTGAAAGGACTCCAGATCAAAACCACAGAACGCACAGAGGTGACTGGGTCTGACAAGGGAAAACTGCTGCCTACAGATATCGGTATCGTGGTCAACGACTTCCTCATGGAACACTTCAAGGAGATCATGGACTACAATTTCACCGCTAAAGTGGAACTCGACTTCGATAAGATTGCAAGTGGAGAAGAGCAGTGGAAAGACATGGTAAAACAATTCTACGACGGATTCGAACCTATCGTAGAGAAGACCATCAATGCTCGCGACGAGCACAAAGCCGGTGAACGGCAGTTGGGAACAGACCCCAAAAGCGGACGACCCGTATTCGTTAAGATCGGACGATTCGGTCCTGTCGTACAGATAGGATCTGCAGACGATGCAGAAAAGCCACTCTTCGCACAGATTCCAAGCGACAAGAGCATCGAAACCATTACATTGGAAGAAACACTCGAACTCTTCAAACTGCCACGCACCGTAGGAGAATTTGAAGGATCGCCAGTAGTGATTGGCAACGGACGCTTCGGACCTTACATCCTCCACGACAAGAAATACACCTCACTGCCTAAGAATACAGACCCCATGGCGATTACACTCGACGAGTCGATAGCACTCATACGCGAAAAGCGCGAACAGGACCAGAAGCGCCACCTCAAGGTGTTTACCGAAGATCTCGACCTCGAAGTCATCAACGGACGATATGGCCCATACATCGCCTACAAGGGTAAAAACTACCGACTGCCCAAAGCACTCCATCAGAAAGCAGCAGAACTGACATACCAAGAGTGCATGGATATTGTCAACACATCCATTCCCACAAAGAAAAAATGAGACGCATCATACTGATAGGCTATATGGGTTCGGGGAAAACCACAATAGGCAAAGCCCTCTCCAAAGAGACGGGCATGATGTTCTACGACCTCGACTGGTATATAGAAAGCCGCATGAGAAAAACTGTGGCACAAATCTTTGCGGAAAAAGGCGAAGAGGGGTTCAGAAAAATAGAACACAACATGCTCCACGAAGTGGCGGAATTTGAAAACGTCATCATCAGCTGCGGCGGTGGAACACCATGCTTCTTCGACAACATAGACTATATCAACCAACAGGGAGAGGTGGTCTATCTCAAAGCTACACCCGAAGTGCTCTATCGACATCTGCTGATGGGAAAGGTCGAAAGACCACTCATCAAAAACAAAACACCAGAAGAACTCATTGCCTATATCACCGAACAAGTCGCCAAACGCGAGGAATTCTACAACAAAGCAAGATACACACTCGACGTCAGTCTCATGGACAACTACGAGAAAATACAACTCAGCGTAGATCAACTGCGCCAACTGCTCAACATCTGAAATCTATTCTCATCCACAACAAATCCCACTCTGTCAAGACATGAAGAAATGGACTATTGAAGATTCTAAGGAACTCTACAACATCAACGGCTGGGGCACCAGCTATTTCGGCATCAACGAACAAGGCAACGTCTATGTCACTCCGTTTAAAGACGGAACACAGATTGACCTGCACGAAGTGATGAACGAACTCGCTCTGCGCGATGTGGAATCACCCGTGCTACTGCGTTTCCCTGACATTCTCGACAACCGTATCGAGAAAACATGGAGTTGCTTTAAGAAAGCAGCAAAGGAGTATGACTACAAAGGTGAGAACTATGTGGTCTATCCCATTAAGGTCAATCAGATGCAACCCGTAGTAGAAGAAATCATATCTCACGGACGCAAATTCAATCTCGGACTTGAAGCGGGATCAAAACCAGAATTGCACGCGGTCATTGCCATGCAGTGTCAGAGCGACAGCATCATCATCTGCAATGGATACAAAGATGAAAACTACATCGAACTGGCTTTGCTGGCACAGAAAATGGGCAAGCAGATATTCATTGTGGTGGAGAAAATGAACGAGTTGGAAATCATTGCCAACAAAGCAAAGAAGATGGGTATCAGGCCTAACATCGGCATACGCATCAAACTCGCATCATCCGGAAGCGGTAAATGGGAGGAAAGTGGAGGCGATGCCAGCAAGTTCGGACTCACCAGCGCAGAACTGCTGGAAGCTCTCGACATACTCAACAAGAAGGGCATGCGCGACTGTTTGAGACTCATCCACTTCCATATCGGAAGCCAAATCACCAAAATCAGACGCATACAGACTGCACTCAGAGAGGCTTCACAATTCTACATACAGCTCCACAAGATGGGCTACAACGTAGATTTCGTAGATTGTGGAGGCGGACTCGGAGTGGATTACGACGGCACAAGGTCACCATCCAGCGAGAGTTCAGTCAACTATTCTATACAGGAATACGTAAACGACTGTATCTACACCTTCGTTGATGCGGCCAATAAAAACAATCTGCCCCACCCCAATCTGATAACAGAAAGCGGGCGATCGCTGGCTGCACACCACTCGGTATTGGTTATCGACGTGCTCGAAACAGCATCGCTGCCCGAAATGCCGGAGGAGTTTGAACCCGATGAGAATAGCCATCAACTGGTGAAAGACCTATACGAAATATGGGACAACCTATCACCAAGAAACGTATTGGAAGACTGGCACGATGCAGAACAAATCAGAGAAGAGGTGCTCGATCTCTTTGCACACGGCATCGTTGACCTCAAGACAAGAGCGGAAATTGAGGCGATGTACTGGAGTGTGTGCCATGAAATCAATGCATTGGCAAAGAATCTGAAACACATACCGGAGGAGCTGATGAACATCGACAAACTGCTTGCCGACAAATATTTCTGCAACTTCTCACTCTTCCAGAGCCTCAGCGACTCATGGGCCATCGACCAGATGTTCCCTATCATGCCTATTCAGCGACTCACCGAACGGCCCACACGAAACGCAACACTACAGGATATCACCTGCGACTCCGACGGAAAGATTGCCAACTTCGTAACCAATCGCCACAACTCCCACTCGCTGCCGGTGCATCCGCTACGTCGCAACGAACCCTACTACTTAGGAGTTTTCCTCGTAGGAGCCTATCAGGAAATTCTCGGCGACATGCACAACCTCTTCGGCGATACTACCGCAGTACACATTTCCGTTAAGGACGGACAGTATCACATCGACCAGGTGATCGACGGAGAAACCGTTGCTGAGGTGCTCGAATATGTGCAGTATGAACCCAAGAAACTGGTAAGACAACTGGAAATATGGGTTACCAAGAGCGTCAAGCAAGGTAAGATCACACTCGAAGAGGGTAAGGAATTCCTTTCTACCTACCGCAGCGGACTCTACGGTTACACCTATTTAGAATAATAACTGACGGTTGTCAACAACCGCAGAAACATCACACACCGACGGTACAGACCGTCAACAACTGTTGGCTCTGACCAATTCGGTCAGGGCCAACAATAGTTAAAGAACAAAAAGAAACAAGTGAAACACTGCATATTACGCAAATTTATTACTAATTTTGTATGTGCAACATCACAACAATAAAAATGTTATGGAAAAAATAACCATCGTAAAAGTAGGCGGTGCGGTCGTTGAAGACGAAGCACAACTGACACAGTTACTCAAAGACTTTGCTGCCATCGAAGGGAAAAAAGTACTTGTACATGGCGGAGGACGACGAGCCACAAAGGTGGCTGCAGCACTCGGCATTGAGAGCAAGATGGTCAACGGAAGACGTATCACCGATGCCGACATGCTCGAAGTGGTAACCATGGTCTATGGCGGACTGGTCAACAAAAACCTCGTGGCACGACTGCAAGCTGCGGGAGTGAACGCACTCGGACTGACTGGCGCCGACATCGACGTCATCCGCAGCCATAAGCGCCCCATCAAAGACGGTATCGACTTCGGTTTTGTGGGCGATGTGGAAAAAGCCAACGGACAAATGCTCCACACCCTCATCAACGCAGGAATCACTCCCGTCATGGCGCCGCTGACACACGACGGACAGGGACATATACTCAATACCAACGCAGACACCATTGCCGGAGAAACCGCTAAAGCACTTGCATCCTACTACGATGTTACACTCATCTATAGTTTCGAGAAGAAAGGCGTGCTAAGCAATCCCGACGATGACAACAGCGTCATCAGCGAAATCACACGAGAAGACTTTGAGAGATACAAGGCTGACGGAACCGTAGCAGGGGGCATGATACCCAAACTCGACAATGCTTTCGACGCCATCGACGCCGGAGTAAAACGCGTGATCATCACCCTTGCAACAGCCATCGACGGACAACACGGCACCGTCATCCGATAATTTAGAGAAAAAAATATCCATCATTCTGTAACTTTCACTTTCCACAATCGTCGTATATATAGAGAGGATGAAAAAAATCAGTTTTCGAAATGACATCCTGCCACTGAAGAATCTACTCTACAGGCTGGCGCTCCGCATCACTCTCGATCCTGCGGAAGCAGAAGATGTCGTACAGGAAACCATGATAAAGGTATGGAACCGGCGAGACAGCTGGGATACGATAGACAATATCGAAGCCTTCTGCACCACGACATGCCGCAACCTCTCGCTCGACAAGACACGGCGCATGGGACGACAGGAAGCATCGCTCGACAGCGTAGCAACAGACCCTGAAGACCACAGCAGCGCGTCAAACCCCGAAGAGCAGGCAATGCAACGAGACCGGGTGGCACTCATCCGACAACTCATAGACAGACTGCCAGAGAAGCAAAGATGCGTCATGCAACTGCGGGATATCGAGGGGAAGAGCTACAAAGACATTGCCACCTTGCTCGACATCAGCGAGGAACAAGTGAAGGTCAATATCTTCAGGGCACGTCAGGCTATCAAACAACAATTTAAGAAAACAGAGAATTATGGACTATAAGTACATCGAACAACTTTTGGAACGTTACTGGAAAGCGGAAACCTCTATCGAAGAAGAGGACATCCTCCGTGCGTTCTTCAGCCAACAGGACATTCCTGCGGCACTGAAGCAATACCAGCCGCTATTCACCTGCCAGCAGGAAGATGCCGACATCAAGTTGGGCGATGACTTCGATGAACGCATCTTGGCACTCACAGAAGATACCGAAGTGAAGCCCGTCAAGGCTCGCACCATCTCTCTGCAACAGCAGTTGAGACCGCTCTTCAAGGCCGCAGCAGTCATTGCCATCATCTTCTCTGTAGGTGGAGCCCTTCAGCATCCATGGGATGCCAGTTGGAACGACCCACGAATCGACTATGCCAACTCCTATATCCAGCAGATTGACACAGCCGACACCATAGTGCCCATGCAGGCGGAAAACATCACCGATGCCCCTGCCGACAGTAGCAAAGCTGTCAACGAGACACTACACAAAGAATGATACATTTCTATGCTTTCTCTATATTTAAATCATTTCAACATTAAAACAACAACGAAACTGTGAAGTTTCACTTCTCTCAAATTTTTCATAACATACTAACGAAGCGGGCCACCCATCAATAATGATAGGTGGCCCGTCGTACTTTTTGTCGCTAAAGTCATGAAACTGTTTATGACTTAGAGCATAAACCGAAATGCCGCAACCGTCATTCGGTCGTTCTAACGGCCTGTCGGCGATGTTGACCAACCGGACAACATCAGTTCTGACTGTCGGCACGCTTCATCTGCAGATACAGCTGCCACAAGGCTGGAATAACTATCATCAACGAGAATCCTGCTGCCATCAGCGCATGTTGCTCACTTCCGAAGATATCTACCAGCTTCACATCAGCCTGTTGATACATATTGGAAACGATATACGCAGCACTGTTGTTCACCCAGTGATACACCATTCCGGGAATGATTGAACCCGTGCGCCAATACATCCATCCCAGCAGCAAACCGCCAATAAAGGCATAGGGCATTTGGGCAGGATTGCCATGCACCAGGCAGAAAAGCAAAGCAGATACGACTATTGCCTTCCATGGTGTCAGCTTCTCAAGCAGTACGCGAAGCACTGCACCACGGAACACGACTTCCTCTACCAAAGGGGCCAACAGCCCGACGACCACATATCCCCAATAGTTGGCCATCAAATTGCCCATCTCCATTTCTATCAGGTTAGGCAACTCAGGAAGATGCTCCTGCAACCAAGTAAAGGGAATTGCCATGCCTATTGATGCCAGTGCAGCCCAAAGCAGAACGCTCCAAGGACGTGTCAGCAACCAACTGGGCGATAAGGGTGTCATCCGTTTCCACAAGAAAACAACAAGGGCAAGGACATTGGCAGCCGACAAACCGATAATCATCTGTGTTGTTTTGTCAACCACCACCGCTGTGCTTCCTATCAATAGGCATACGCCTTCTACCACATTCATGACCACCACCTGGATGGCCACAAACAGCAAAACATATAATATTGCCTTTTTCATCTATTTCATCTATTTAATTGGTTTATCTTATTTCTACAGCTGTCAACTACTTGCCGCATACTGTTTCCTGCGCCTCTGCATCGGCACGAAGTACCTGCAAGGCGTCGCTCTGATCCTTTGCCAACTGCGCTTTCAGGGCTGAGGCATCGGCAAAACGCTGTTCGTCGCGCAACCTACCGACAAAGCGCACATGCACAGTCTGTCCATAGAGATTGCCGTTATAGTCGAAAAGATGCACTTCGAGTGTTGTAGGCCGACCGCCAAACGTTGGGCAATGCCCGATATTCATCATGGCAGGCAGCGTAGGTCCATCCACACCGATTGTTGCCCATACGGCATAAACCCCAGCCTTAGGCAGCAGTTTATGGGTATCGGGCGAGAGATTGGCAGTGGGATAGCCAATCTTCATACCGATCTGTTCGCCGCTGACCACTTGACCTTCGAGACTATAGTCGCGTCCAAGACAGTAGTGCACCTTGTCGAGCGCACCGTCAGCCAACAGTCGTCTGACCATCGACGAACTCACGGGGCAGTCTTCTTCCGTGATGTTGCACGGCTCAAGCGCCTCAACATCCATATCCATCTCCTGCCCATAGCGCACATAGTCGCTAAAGCCAGCAGATCGGTCGTGGCCGAAACGGTTGTCGTAACCCGTCAGCAGAAGCTTCACGCCAAGTTGTTGGCGCATCAGCAACATAAAGTCGCAGGCAGCCAAGCCAGCCATCTCTTCAGTAAACGGCAGTACCACGCAACGCTGCACACCGGTGGCGCACAGCAATTGCAACCGCTCATCGAGTGTTGTCAGCAGCGGAGGACACTTGTCAGGACATACCACACTGAGTGGATGGCGGTCGAACGTGATGACCGTAGATATCAGTTTTCGCTCGCGTGCCTTATCTGCCAGTTGTTCGAAAACAAAGCGATGTCCGCGATGCACACCGTCAAAAACTCCGATGGTTGCCACCGCCAATCCTTCGAGTTGCATCGCCTTATCGTATATTAATATTTCCATTTCGGGTACAAAATTACAAAATTTCATGCAATTAGTTGCGTATTTGCAAAAAAAGCAGTACCTTTGCACCGCAAAAATTTGCGGACTTGTAGCTCAGTTGGTTAGAGCAACAGACTCATAATCTGGAGGTCCCAGGTTCAAGCCCTGGCTGGTCCACCTCTTAAAATCAAGCACTTACGAGCAATCGCAAGTGCTTTTTTCTTTCTCTGCGTAAACAATGCGTAAACAAACTGTTTGAGTTTACGCAATTCTACCATTTGAGTTTCTTTGAAGGTCGGTGATATTAAATGGTTAATAGAAATTGTACCAATTACATACAAAGTTCAGCTCTTAACCTTTCAAAATCTTCTGGCATATGCGCCTTTATGTATGCTAGTTTGTAACAAATCTTTGCTCTGTTTCGAAAGAATTTTCTGTTCGAGAGGGAATGTTGGCGCAATTCTATCTCGTGTAGAACAATCTTTATAGCCGAACTATATCGTTCTTTCTCTTCATCTGAAAGTGAATCAATGTAGGCAAGAATATCGTCCTTTTGTTCTTTCCAGAGTAACATGCCATGTGTATCACAGAGGATTTCCTTTACTCTCTCCATTTCTGTGAACCTTGAATAGGTAAAAGGTTGTATCTCCTGTATTTTCAGATAGGTGTAGATATACGGATTAACTGCCAACCCGTGGCTAAGTGCGATTGTTGCTGTCAATTCATCCATATTTTTAGGCTTAATTCGGAGAAGGTCGTACTTGTCCCATTCGGATTCCATCATAAAGATACCGTCTGTGTCTGCTCGTTGAAACAACTCAAACGTAGCAACATCATCGAACGGAAGATTATTTGCGTCAAACTTGTCAGCAATAAAGGCGAGCATCTGCTCTGCCTTCTCCTCTGTCATCCTTTTCATGCGCGTGTCCTTTCTATGATTATATACAACTTACTGAACTTTACTATTGGGCGACCAAGGTAGGTTGAAGTGTTATAACCATTTGCTTTTGCCCAGTCGATTATTTGGTTTCGATATTCTTCAGGATAATAGATAGTAAGCATCTTCTTCTCAACCATCTCGCTCCATGTAAGAGGAATACCAATGTTGTTGATTTCATTGATCTGTGCAATACCAAGAGCCACTGCTGTAAGGCTTTTCGTAAAATCGCCCTTCTCCAGAGTTGGAACCACCGCAAAGTATTGCTTTACTCCATCAACAAGTGATTTGATAGCGAGCAAATCCTGAGAAAGGTCAAGTTCTGCAATGAAGTTGACCTCTGCATCAACAAGTTCATGAAACAGGTTGCCATCCTGCTGCCCGAGTTGTTTAAGCCCCCAATGTGTTTGAAAGCGAAGTGTCTCTACTGCACTCTTCTTTGCATGTGATTCAGCTTTCTTCTGATTCTTTTTCTTTGCCATACTTTGTATAAATTTGATTATTACTATTACTTTATACGATGAGATTTCTTCAAAATCGGTCATTTTACAGTTTTCTCTGCAATATTTCCGCAGAAAATAGGCAATTTTTGCCTGTTTTTGCCGTTAATTTAATAAATTTGCAGAAAAATTCTGAATCATGATCAGTAAAACATATCTCAGATATATTTGGCTGCTTGACACTATCAAGCGATCAAAATATCCTCTCACCTTTGAGGATATTGTTAAGAGATGGGAGGCTTCTCCCTATGCCTATATGGGTGGTTTACCAATACGCACCTTCCACGAACACCGTAAAGGTATTGAAGAAATGTTTGGAGTTATCATAGAATGTGATAAATCCAAAGGTTACATATATTATATAAAGAATCCAGAAGTCCTGATCCAAAATCCTTATGCTCAACTTTTATTGCGTAAGTATAGTGTTCCCCAGGACTTCACAACTTTCAATATGATGCGTGACCGTATCTTACTCGAAGAGATACCTCATGGTACAGGTTACTTTGACTCAGTTGTAGAGTCTATGAGGACTAATACGGAACTTATAATTGACTATCAACGTTATGAAGGGCAGCGAGAAACGCTTACGATGCAGCCTTATTCTATGAAGGTGTACAACAGAAGATGGTATGTACTTGGCTATATAAAAGAAAAGGAATCCATCAGGCATTTGGCATTGGAAAGATTTCTTGACCTTCATACTACAACTAACAAGTTTGAATTTCCCAAGGACTTCATCCCAAGAAAGTACTATGACAATGTTGTAGGTATCTATGTGAATGAAGAACTTCCTGTCGTTAATCTGAAGATAAGGGTGTATGGTGTACAGATGGAATACATGAGAATGTTACCACTCCATAAGTCACAAAGTGAAGTCAAGTCACGCTACGGTGAGTTCGCCGAGTTTACCTACAGAGTCTGTTTAACACCAGAATTAAAGTCAAAGATACTGGCATTGGGACCAAACGTTGAAGTGTTGGAACCATTGGAATATCGTGAAGAGATAATGTCCCAAATTAGTGCTTCTCTTGACAGATATATGAAAAAAGAGTAAGAAATCCGATGGTATTCTGCGGAGTTTACGCACACAACACCCCCAAAACACCCGATTTTACCCATTTTCATTCGTATATATAATAGAGACACATAATTTCGATAGTACAATGAATAAGAAAATTTTAAACCGCGTTAGTCAGTCTTTGGATGCGTATTTAAAAGTATGAATCTAACAACAAGAAGAGTAGAACAACTGAAAGACAGGGCTATAGCAAGATTAATAGAGAATGGCAAAAAATAACACTGAATGTCAGCAACGCCTATGGATATTGAACGATTATCAGTCAATAATTGAAGACCCGGAATCCTATGGCTACCCCAATATAGAGGAGCACATGGATGAGGTCATTGCTGACATCAAAGAAGACGTTGAGAAAGTCTTCTGCTGCAAGATAAGTGAAGGTTTTATAAAATCTCAAATTAAAGTCGAATATGGAAGATAGAAATTCATTCAGAGGTTTTGGAATAACTGATGAGTTTGTAAATCGTTTCAAAGCAAGTAAATTCTACAAGGTTATCTATCAGGAGCATACAGACGAAATAATCGTTGGAGTGCGTGATGGTTATATCTGTCTGTATTATAACTGCGACTGTATCGCCAAGATAGAACCTTCATACAATCTTACTGCCCAAATTGACCCATACTATACCAATGGACAGTATTCATCATTGACCGATGATGAAATGGTGGAACTGTTCTCTCTCATTAAGCAGAAAAGCGATGAACGCAAGAAGAGAGAGAAGCAAGCACAGCAAAGGCTATACATACAGAACAACAACAGTCTGTCATCAGAGTGGTTCTGCATAGATGTTGAATATACGAAATCATTGCGAGGAAAGTCAAGAGCAGAAGATTGGAGGTTTGATATAATCGCCATCAGCAAATCAAAACCCCACAAGATTGCTCTTATAGAGCTGAAATATGGTGCAGGAGCATTAGGTGAACCTTCTGGAATACGCACACATGTAAAAGACTTCTATTCATTCCATGTGCAGGATTCAAGTTGTGAGTTTAGCTTTGGTGAATTGAAACAAGAAGTCGTATCTATGATAAGCAAGCTGGATATGCTTGGTGTTAGTATTCCTGAAGAACTTGCTGAAGTTGATGGGAACAAAATATCAGATTCGCCTGAATACTACTTCATTACCTTGAACAACAACCCTGCAGAAGAAGGCAAGTCATTACCCAAACAAACGATGAGTGGGTATCTCTTTGGCGACAAAAGATGGAACTGTCAGCGAATATCGAAGTTGGTTAAAGAAGAAGGTGACTATTTCACTCTTATACACAACGACAAGACATTCGTTCCAAAGTTCTTGTTCTCTAACAAATGCTTGCCAGACTTCACCATTTCCGACATAATCAATGACGATAGTTATGAGCAGGAAATCATAGACGTATCAGATAAGACTGAAATCTATTCAAAGACCACCCTCCAATCTAAAGAAAGGACACAAACAGAAAATGATACGTTGTTCAAACGCAAATGCCGCATACATCAGTCATGGTTCCGTGAAAAGGTATTGAAACTGGGCATGGGTATAAATCCACGTACTCATCGCGCTGTCAATGAAACCGAGGAAGACTTTCTTGTCAGAAGACAGATGGTTGAAGACATCAACCACCTAACAGATACTGATGCTTCCCTGCTTATGAACTTCGTTCCTTCATTCCATGAAGAAATACGAAATGCCTTGATTGAAAGGTATGGCAAAGTGCCTGTATCTCACGATTTGATGAACGATATGCTACGCAGCGAGAACATACCATGGAATATCTTTGTACCAATGTTCCAGGACAAAGACGCTGCCATTTGTGTATTGAGAAAACTGACAAACAGAAACAATATAAAAGAGATAACAGGCTGGAAGATTGAATATAACCCGAATACTCTTGGTGACAACACGGCCTTTGACGCATTTGTTCAGTACAGAACAGTGGAAGGCAATACCGGAATCATTGGAATTGAAGTAAAGTACACCGAGGAAGGGTATAAGGTACACAAGAAGGAACAGGAACGGATAGATGAACCTAAGTCATCATATTCCATTGTCACACGTGACAGTCACTGTTTCATTGAAACAAATACAGAGCAGTTCAATACAAGGGAATATATACAGATCTGGCGTAACCACATGCTCGCTATCTCCATGGGAACGGAGTATGAATGCCAATACGATTCTGTAACCATCTATCCTTCCGGCAACACACATTTTCATTCAGCCAATGGTCGCCCTGGAGCCCTTGAACAGTACATGAACATGTTGACAGATAAGGGAAAGAGCACATTTCATTACACTTCATTTGAAGAACTCTTCAATCTCTTTGACTTGTCATATAACGGTGAGCGACACAAGAGTTGGATTGATTACCTCAAAGCCAGATATATAGTTGATGAAGATGAAATTGAGTGCAATCAGCATGTCTGCACCTCTTACCAGAAGGATAATCGACAACATGCAGCAGAGAATATTGCAGATGTGAATCCAAATACGTCCCAGACTATTGAGGTAGTATTGGATGGTGCAAACCAGGAATGGGTTCTTAACCTTGTTGATTATTCACTCGACGATATGCTCAGTACCTCAAAGGTGAGGGCACGCTTCACAAATGATGCACCTATAGCATCAAGACAAGTTTCTACAGAAAAATACTACTCGTTAGACCAGTTCAAAAAGGCATATAATCAAGAACGAGGTTCCACCCATGACAACAAGAATGCCGCCTATTGGTATTTCTGCCGTTCTGTCAAGATTGGCGATGTCATCTACCTTGCAAAAGGTCCTGTCCTTTACGGCTATGCGGTAGTCAAAGGCAATGAAGTGATAACAGATGAAACTACAGGTGAACACTGCTGGAAGGTAGAATGGCATAAATACGATAAGGAAATAGCGATAGATGCAAATATCGCAACACCGTTCTTTGTGAATCTCCAAGTTCAGAAAGACAAGATGATTCGCCTTCATAAGGCTATAGAAAAGCATTAAATTACAAGACATATGAACATAAAAATTCACAGAGGACTTGACCAGATTGGTGGCTGTATTACGGAGATTTCAACTGAAACTTCTCGTGTGTTTATAGACTTCGGCCAGAACTTGCCAGGGAATGGCAAACCAACAACTCCCGAAGAGGACGAAGTGTTGGTGACACAGATATTTGCTCAGAACAAGAAACAGCATGAAGCTGTATTCTACACACATGGGCATGAGGATCACGTCGGATTGTTTGAATACATTCCTGAAGATGTTCCCCAGTACATGAGCGAAGGAACCAAAGGATTACTGGAGATAAAGTACGATGTTCTTTACGAGGGCGCAGACTTAAAAGTCAATGAACTCCTTGAAAACGAATGTGATTCTCAGGAGTATAGCGACGCTTTGAATAGGCTCATATCTGCTGATAACAAATGTAAGTTGCTCAACAAGATTGAGGTATGGCAGCGTACTTCACCACGCAAAGTTCCAGAAAGCATCTGCATTGGCGACATCAAGGTTACACCTTTCTTCAACTGCCATAGCATCTATGACTCCCACATGTTCCTCATCGAAGCTGACGGCAAGCGTATCTGGCACATGGGCGACTATCGCGAGCATGGCTATATGGGTAAAGGGCTGATTCCTACGCTGAAGAAATATGCAACAGACATCGATGTGCTCATTACCGAAGGAACGATGCTGAAACGTGACGACAAGTGCATCCATGAGCAAATTGTGTCGTACAAAATGCAGAATGTAATGAAAGCCTTCAAGTATGTCTTTGTCCTTGCATCTGCCACTGACATAGAAAGACTGGCTGCTATTAAGCAAGCTTCTATCGATGCTGCCAAACCACTATGCATTTGGTCCTTGTTTATGAAGAAAACGATGGCATACTTCACTGAGTGTGAATCAAAACAGTCAAAAGGTTTGTTCTCGTTCGAGCCATTGTTCTACAATGATCGACTGCTGAAGAAACTGAAGCAGACTGGTATGACAATGGTAGTAGGTACATCGCAGATGGAACGTGTAAAAGGATTGCTCGACAAGCTGCCCCAGGAAGAAACACTTCTCATCTACTCATCATGGGATGGTTACTACAAGGATCCAGAGCAAGTGAAGATAAATCCGAAGTACAAGGAGTTCCGTGACATGTTTCACAATGTTGTAGATATACACACCTCTGGTCATGCCGACCGCCAGACAATTGAGAAAGTAATCAAAACCGTTAAACCTAAAGAAGTTATCTGCATACATAAGGAGGCAGATGCTGAATTATAAACGACGCCAAATATGGGAAGATACAATAGCAGTATTACAAGAGTTAAGCCTCTTGGTGATGCAATAAGGAGTAATCATGATATTCTGAAACGGATGTTATCTATTGTGGCTCCAAATGTGCCATCAGTCTTTGGAGATTTTGAGGAAAAGAATGTTTATTATACTGGCTGGCAAGGAGAAAAAGCATTACCTGCAACACCAGAACATTTGAAGGTCATTATAAAAAAGATAGTTAACGATGAAGCATTTAGAAAGTATGTGCAAGAACGTGATAATTCCACAAAATCAAACAAAGATAAACGCCAGTTGTTATTCAATCTTGACCAAAGCATGATAGAACAGGCTTCAACATCAAAGTTTGTTCAATGGAACACGTTTGAAGGTAGTTCCAAACCAGATCTGTTTATAGAGAATGATAAGTTCATCATATTGATAGAAGGGAAAAGAACGGAAAGCGACACAACAGATAAGGTGTCATATTTGAAACATCGCAGCCAAATGGTAAGACATATAGAAAATGCGCTACATCATTGCAATAACGCAAAGCAGGTTATCGCATTCTACGTTGTTGAGGAAAACTGTGGGTATGAAAATCACTGTGTAAAGGAGTATATTGAAAAAGAAATTGATGCCGAGACAATTGAAAAAAGCCATGCACTCAAGAAGGCTATATTAGATAGCTTTTACGGATATACTACCTGGGAAAAACTATCTGTTGCTCTTGGTATAAACTTCCCAGACATGGCAAATGAATGACCTGTTAAAAAACCAAATTGAGATAAAATGACAAAGAACGACATACTCAATTACATATACAATAGTCCTCTTGACTGCGAGAATACACCAGCAGAGCTTGAAAACATGCCAGGAGATAAACTGTTAGAGTTGGTTGGTGGAGTTATTGACACCAAACCCAATGATGGGAAGCACTCATACGAGATTATTTCTATTGATAGCTTTCAAACCGCAAAACAGTATGAGCATTATGCTCCAACCTGGTGCATCTTCCAGTCAGAAGAGGTTTTCTATGAGGAAAGCCACCAAGGAACCTGCCATTTCATCTTCTGCAAGCGTGACGATGCAGAAGATTATGGAAAGTTAGCTTTTGGTGAAGGTTATCCTTATGACAACTATGGCATGTCATTCTTTGCGGTCCTATTGACACAGGGAAACAGAGTTGTATCGGTTACATCCCGAAGGAATTGGGACGAAGACTATGATCATTACCTCAATAATCAACAGCTTAAAGAAGCGTTGGGCGAAGTCCTGTACAAAGTTACAATCAATGAAAAGCCTATCAGGTTGCTTCAAATCTCAGATACTCACAATAGACATAATGAACTGACCAACCTTCCAGAAGCAGATATTATCATCCATTGTGGCGACTTCACGGAGCAAGGTACTGAAGAAGAAACTCTAGACTTCCTGAACTGGTTCTTAGAATTGCCTCACATGCACAAGATTTTCGTCACTGGCAACCATGACCTTTGTCTATGGGATGCAGAAGGTATAGAAGACCTTCCCGAAAACATTCACTTCCTCCAGGATAGAGGTTGTGAAATAGAGGGAATTAAATTCTTCGGGTTGGCATACAATCATTCGGAAGAACTCATTCCTGACGGAATAGACGTTCTTGTTACCCATGAGCCACCTGTAATGATCCTTGATGAATCGTCAGGAACCCATTGGGGCAATGCACCTCTAAGGAACAAAGTGTTTGAGATTAAGCCCAAGTATCACTTGTTTGGTCATGCACACGATGCTTTTGGCACAGAGAAACATGATGGGATTGTATTTTCAAATGGCGCATTGTTAGATGACAATTACAACATGCGTTATAATCCAAAGGTGTTTCTTCTTGACAGAAAGTGACCTTGCTCGGTTCAAAGTATAAACTCGGGGTGTAGCATTTTGCTATCCCTTTGTTCTTAGAACCAAGATACAAATTTGACATGGTGATTAACCAGATTCGCAAAACACTAATAAAGAATATTTTCGTAAACTTCTATAAAGTTGACAGCCCTGTCCTCACGGATGGGGCTGTCTCATTTATAAAATCAATGACTCAACAATTCCATGGTGCTCCAAACTTCACCCAATAGTACAAGAGTAAAGACAGTACCCCAGTTCGGGATAAGAAATAGTTTATAAAAAAGTTGGTAGCCTCATAAATATTTTGTACCTTTATAGGTGAAAATCAAATAGTTACAAAAATATTTAATATGACTACCGATTGCAAAGTTACAGAATTATTTTGTATTATAGACGAGTTTTGCAAACATTTTGATGCAGAAAATGCAGGAAATTTGCTGGAAGACAATAGCGGAGTGAAGCGTAGACGGCGTGCAGCATCGTTGTCCGACAGTGAAATCATGACGATTCTGTTGTATTTCCATTTCGGTACATTCCGCAATTTCAAGCACTACTACCTGTTCTTTATTAAGGGTACGATGAAGTCTTATTTTCCGAAAGCTGTGTCGTACAACCGCTTTGTGGAGTTGGAAAGCCGCGTGTGACGGAATACAGCTGGTGACAGGGTTGCGCGTAAACATGAGAAACAAGCTGATGCCGTTCTATGACAGAATGATGCTGCGCAAGAGATACATTATCGAAACCATTAACGACATGCTGAAGAATACGGCACAGATTGTACATTCACGCCATAGATCTGTAAGCAACTTTATCATGAACCTTATTTCTGCCTTGGGAGCATATTGTTTCTTTGATAACAAGCCAAAGGCATTGAAAGGATACTGCATCGAAGACACGAAGCAACTTACATTGTTCTAAGGACAGAATAATCTCTTTCGATTCTTTATATATAGCCCATGTCTGATGGTATGGGAAGAGAATTCACGTATCTGTCTTCACATGCAACTAATCGCTATTTTATCCCGAATTGGGGTAAAGTAACAAAATATCTATGAATCAGCGAAACATAATTCAAAATAAAATTACTTGAAACATAAAGAAATTTTATTCTAACAGACTCATAATCTGGAGGTCCCAGGTTCAAGCCCTGGCTGGTCCACGCTTCTATTACAGCGACTTACGAGCATTCGTAGGTCGCTGTTTTTCGTTTCTGCGTAAACCACTAATAAATACAGGTATGAAACTTATAATGAACTGTGTGTGTGATTTTATATGCGGGAAAAGTGTCAATATTGCCAAAAATTCCGTGTACATACTATATTGCACAACTGCATTGATGAGCATCTGCTCCACGGTATTGGGGCCGTTAAAGTATGAAATCTTATCAACGCCTTCCAACATGACCAGAACAGAAACCGCAGTTCTTGATTTAAGATCGCCTGTTCTATGTCGTCAATCAAAATCCCAATCATATCTTTGTATGTTGTTGGTTTAATAATCACATGACAAATTATTCATACTACAATATCAACTTAGTCACTCATCAGTGACCAAGTTAAGTGACTAAGTCAATGACCGTTTGTATTTTTGACTTCGACTATTAGGTTTTTCAGGAATAGTCATAACCAAAAAACCACCCCCTATAAGTGGGTCAATATAGCGATGCTTAACATTATATCTGTGTTTAAGGCCAAGATGCTCCATTATTTCTGTCATACTTCTGGGAGTAGAACAAAAATCAATTACATCATTAAGCGTGTCATTTAACTTAGTCACTGACTTAGTCACTTTTTCTTCATCAGTGAGCAAGTTAAGTGATAAAGAAGGTCTCACGACAACCTCAAAAGCTGTAATCTTGTCCACACAGAACTCTGGTTCAGGATTACCGTTCTCTTGCAAGAGATTCTTTACACGTTGAATTCCACGATTGAACATATTAACGTACTTCAATCCACGCATAGCTTCTGCAACAATAGGATTACGATAGTCATTTACCGTTGGGAAGTTCTCTGGACGAGCCTCACCATACAGACCTCCAGCATTAAGAATTTCAATTCGATCTTCATATTGATAAAGTCGTATTGGCATATTGGATTGGTAATCTCTATGCATACATGCATTCATTAGCAATTCTCTCAAAGCCAGGTCAGGGAAGTTCAACACATTCTTCTCACGTAACATACTAATAGGCATAGGCCGAGAAGTGACCACAGCATCCCGCACAAAATTTTCCAATTGTGGCAGTATCTTACAAAGGCTTCCTTTAATTTGTCGTTCATTAACGATTTCACTACCACGATCTTTCCCTGCAAAATGAACATATTGCACATAACACCCATGCATGTAGTACTGTGGGGCTTTACCAAAAAGAATCATTGCTGCATTCGTAGGACATTCATGTGTAAGGTCGTACAAATGAATTGCAGCCAATTGTTCCTTAATATCACGAGTGTCATTAGCCAATACTTCGTCATCAAGAATCTGAGGTAGATACTCTTTCTTAATAAAGCCCGTATCAATATCATCGATAGTTGCGCCAAAGCAAGGCATAGCATCAAAAGTAGCCATATAGGATGTTCTGCGTTCAAGCAATATCCGTTCTTCCGCTTCACTGGCAATATCTCTGCGAGGACCAATACGAACAAATGTCCGACCACGATATCGTACAGGAGGAATCAATGATGGTGAAACTTCAGCTACAAGTAATTCTCCATCCTCATATTCAAATTTTTCAACCGACATAATAGGAAGAGGCAATATATTTCCATTTGAACGTATGGCCGAAATCTTTTTTAGCAAATCATCATCAACCTTCAATCCCGATAAAGTTCCATTATCATATGCACCAAGAATCAGATACCCATTCTTTTTAGAATTAGGTAAATCATTCGAGAAGGCACATATTGCTTCTTGAAACTTATCCATATCTCCTGTTGATACGGTACGCTCAATTCTATATGTCTCTGTGCTTGTCAAAAGTTCACGCACTTCTTCTTTTGATATCATGCTATTCCTATTATTGATTCTTTATCAAACTCTTTATTACTTGATCTATTGCCTCTATAGATTCACGGAGTTAGAATTAATATTTATCGGTGCAAAGATACTTCTTTTATTTGATTCTGCCAAGCCATTTAACAGCTTTTCGGTCGCTTGTGGCGAAGCTTCTGCCTTATGAAAACTTTGCGCATGGGGTTTTTGCCAATATTCTGCGTAAACCATGTAGAAACAAACGGTTTGAATCGGAAGCGCTGTTTCGTTTCTGCAGCGATGAATTGGCGAGTAAGGTGTAATGATTCAGAGGGGAACGGTAGAAAAAACGAGGAGACATCAAGGCTTTTTTAATTTTTTTCTTTACCTTTGCAATCAGAAATAATAAGGTAAAGAGAAAAGCAATACCGAAGGATTGAAAACTAAAGACAAAACACAAAGCATGAAAAAAAATATCTTGATTACCCTCTGCCTGCTCATACTGTCAGCCACCATAACGTGGGCACAGGATGCCAACTTTTCTGAGATTCATTCAAACACCAGCCAACAGTCGCGCACACCTGAAGGTGACCGCCACCACTATGGACTATGGGCAAAAGACAAACTGATGTCGCTACCTCAGTTTAAGTCGCACTGGAAGTCGGCAGCAGACTCTATCCAGAAGCGTCGCGAGTTTGTCAATCTCTGTGGCAAGGCGTTTGGCTATTACGACGAGAAAGATGCGCTAAACACGGTTATCTATGGCGACAGCGCCCTGCGCACAGGTTTTGATAATGACCAGATATACTTCTATGTGGCACTCTCCTACGAGCAATTGGGCGACTACAAACAGGCTGAGCGCACCTTTAAGCAGGCTCGCTCGCGTGGCATTCCCAATGCCGGCAGAGCGCTGAAGGCTTTCCGCAAGCGCATGAAGGAAATGAAGGAAGCCTCCAAGAAGTAACCTACCCTTGCAGGCAGGAAGATTGAGGCAACCCTTTTATATGTTATATAATTCAAGTTTCGCAACTGAGGGAATTGATTGAAGTTAAAGACGTTATCACTCCCTACGGTCGTTCGGGAAGTTAAGAGACAATAGCCTTTTGCCGTAAGACGTAGGACATTTGTCCCTTAACTTCTCTCTAACTTCCCTCTAACTTCTCTCTAACTTCTCTCTAACTTCTCTCTAACTTCTCTCTAACTTCCCTCTAACTTCCCTCTAACTTCCCTCTAACTTCCCTAACTTCCCTAACTTCCCTAACTTCCCTTAACTTCCCCACATGCGAAAGTTCAGTTATATAATAGGTACACGTGTGTACGCATGCGCACGCGCGATGTTGCAAAATTTCGACCACTCGACCACCACAACGGCATAACGCGCTATGCGTGTGCAGTTTACGTGGGTGGTCGATTACGCTGACTCGCGGTGTTCGACCACCATTCGACCACCCTTCGACCACCAGCCATCTGCCGTTACCATCACAGAAACAGCTTGACCAAAATAGCCACCAATACACGATTTTGCATGTTCTGACGACCGGCAACACCCTTGTCTAACGTTGGACAAGACTATTGCATAATATTTGACACCACTATTTTCCGATATTTGAAACAATTTGTTTCCAACGTTGAAAAGGCCCTTGTCTAACGTTGGACAACACTCTTATCTAACGTTGGACAACACTCTTATCTAACGCTTGATAACACTCTTATCTAACGTTTGATAACACCTTTATCTAACATTGGATAACACTCTTATCTAACGTTTGACAATAACTTTGTCAGCCGTTTGAAAATGCCTGAAAATAATTTTTGTTTACTTCGCGTGAATATCCGCCATGATTTTCGGGAAAAGCATGCGTGGTCGAAGTGTGGTCGAAAGCACGGGTTTGTAGCAATCGACCACAGTCTGAAGATGCTGTCTCATAGTCGATTACACCACATCTGTGGTCGTGTGGTCGAAATTTTTAGAAAAATAAAATTTTAAGGATTCCAAGTGTATGTACCCTGCCGCCCATCCGAGATGATTGCTGTCTCGATACCGACCTCCCGTCAGAAGAGTCGCCACTTGGAGGACTGGCAGATTCTGAGCCATGTACCCATGGGGCAGACGAAGCGACAATACGGGCGAACAACCACGAAAGACAATAGCACAAAGGCGATGGCGATGGCGATGACCACCCACGATGCCGACTGGAAGATGAATGCGGCAAACGGTTCATAGTCGGTCCAATCTGCCCACACCCCTGTCCAGATGAGGATCATCAGCACGCACCATAGCAGTTTTCGGAAAATGTCCAATCCCCGCACGAGGCGGGCACCCATCTTCACCTTATAGCTGACACACCGACTTGCCATATACTGCAGCGATCCGAATGGGCACAGGTGGGTGCAATAGTATGACTTATGGCCTATCAACGGATAGACCAAAGCGACCAAAAGCATGAGACAAGGCACCGCTACCGCCAGCGGATTCATGCCGTGTGCCATATATCCCATGAGCGAGGTGTAGGACAGGAAGGATCCACACCATAAGCCGAGCACCACCACATTGAGCGTGGATTGGCAGAAGCGGTAGGTTTTGTTTTTCACAAACAACGGCAGGATGGCAGCCATCAGCACCACCAGGATGCCGGCTATGTTTTTTACCGACCAGTCGAAAGACGGTTGCGCGATGGTAGCCTGTGCGCGACGGGCATACGCCAATCCGCGCTGCACGTTGCCGATAATGGCTTTCGAAGAAAAGGTAGCACCCGACACCGCATCCACCTGCAGAGCCTCAGCCTCTTCCGTGGTTTTGCCGTTCCACCGGGAAAGCAGCACCGCTGCCGTTTCAAAGAAATCTTCCGTCTCCTGATTGGGCAACGCCTTGATATGCTCCACCCTGTTGTCTTTGATGGTAATCAGGAGTGGAACCGTTCCGGCATAGCCGATAATATCTGATGCGATCGACGTGGTATTCACCACCATAGATCCATCGTCGAGCACCTGCAAGGTGTCGTTGTCGGCTTGGTGGGCTGTGGCTGTTGTCGCTTGGAAGTCGTGGCCGGGCAACGAACCATGTTTCGCCAGGGCAATCGAAGCGAGAATCAGCAATCCCGCCAACAGGCTGCCCATTTGTCGCATAGCATCTTTCTTCTTCATCATCAATACTTGTCGTTGTGATAGATCATCGTGTTTTCGTGCACAAAGATACGGCGATTATTTCTAATCTCCAATTTTTCCAACACAAAATAAAGGATTCCTCCACCCCACTTGTTCGTTTGTCTGTTGCCCCACACAGCAATTCCACAAGGTGAAAAATGCATATAAATAGGTGAAAATCATAAAATTATTGGGATTTACGCTTGTCATTTTCACAAATATTCGTATCTTTGCACCCAGAGAATCACGATACTTATCGTTTCCGAAATAACGAACAAACAAAAAATATAATTATAGATCTATGAGAAAACTATTATTGTTATGTGCCTTGATCACAGCATCGGGTACATTCTTTTTGAGCTCCTGCTCTAAAGACTCAAACCTCTACGATCCCAATCAGAAGGTCAATGAGTACAACAACAGTTGGAACCAGCAGTTTGGAGCCATCGACCCCACACAAAACTGGAATGTAGCAACCACCGTTAGCGCAACAGCCGCTTGCCCCACCATTGCCGGTGAGAGCGAGATGCGCATCTATTCTGATGCTCCGCTGGAAGACGAAAGCAACCTGATGGCAGTTACCAAACTGACCAATGGCGCAGGCAGCATCTCGTTTGATGCCAAGAAGGCTGCCAACCACGTATTCGTTTCTATCAAAAACAGCGAAGGCCTCTTCAAAATCTACAACTACTATGCTATCGTAAACGGCACAGTAAACATCACCCCATCAGACTATATCACACCAACTCGCAGCGGATTTACACGTGCTGCCAATTGCCCGGTGACAAAAGGTGAGAAGAAGACGCTGAACAACCAATACGAATCATTAGTCAAAGATATGATTTGGTGGAACTGGACTACAAAAACCGTTGAAGAATGGAAACAAGTTTACCAAGGTCAAAGTGTTCAGTATTACAACCCTGGTCCTTTCACCACAGAATCTATCGTAACCAAAAACGCTGATGGTTCTACCAACTATACTGTATTTGACTTCTCAAATGCCGAGCTTAAGCCTGATGCAAAATGGGTTGGATCTACCAAGAATATTGAAATCACCCTGCTCAACGGTGTTGCTCAAGAAGAAGCTGTTCCCTGCTGGACATTGGGTCAAGGCTACAAGCTCTTCGGTCCTGGCTCATTCTTCATGGAGAGACAGAAGTACTACAGCAGCGAAAAACTTAACCTCTACACCAATGGTCTTGAAGACTTGAAGAAAGTGGAGAAGGGTTTCTCTATCGTTACCGAAGGTGGAGAAATCAAAATGCCAGTAGTATATGGTGCGACACAAATTTCAGACCGCGTCGGCTACGTTTACTACAAAGACGGACAAGACCCATTGGCTCAGCCCCACTACATCTTGATTAACGATGCACGTCCTCAGAGCAACATCTATTTCAACAGCTGGAAAGGACAAACCCTTAATGATAACATGCAGTTGGAAGGCTGGAACTCAACAACAGAGTCACTCGGCAGCTACGCTAAAGACACCAAGATGTATGGCACTTCATACAAATTGGCTTTCTTCGGCGAGAACCACGACCAAGAAGCAACCTACAATTTCCCAGCAGGCTACCACATCGTGTTCTTCATCGCACCATATCAGCCATACAATACCAACGATTACAGTAACCACAATGGTAACTACACAGATGTCAACTACAACTACTCGCTGCCTGAACTGAACAAGCGCATCAACCACTTAGACCAAAAGGACTGGGTGATTTCTAAGCCTACCTACGATCCCAACCGTGGCGCTATCAAGGCTGCCTCTTGGACCTTCAACGGACAGACATTCCTTGGATTTGAAGATGGTGGTGGCGATGAAGACCTCAACGACATCGTATTCTGGGTAGAAGGACAATACAAGACTCCAGAACCTCCAATCACCGTGCCCGACCCGGATCCACTGCCCGAACCACAGTCAGAATCATGGATTATCGCATGCGAAGACTTGGGTAATACCGACGATATCGACTTCAACGACGTAGTGTTCAGCGTTAGCCATACCGCTGGCGAAACCACAGCGAAAGTCACTCCGCTGGCTGCAGGTGGTGTGCTGCCTTCAAACATCTACCACGGTGGCAACAACCTCGGCGAAATCCACAACCTCATCAATGGTGCACAGCCCAATGCCAACGGACAGTATTCTATGCTCAACACCGGCAGCAAGGGCACTCCCGGTAGCGCAATCACCATCAACGTGCCTGCCGACTACTCTGTAACCAACCATGGTTTCACAGTAAAGGTGAAAGACCAGAACGAGTCTATCGTGCTTGAGTCAGCAGAGATTGGCACAGCTCCCCAGATGCTTGTATTGCCAGGCGAATGGGCATGGCCTACCGAGCGTACTCCTATTGGTACCGCCTTCCCCATGTTTGTAGATTGGAGCAAGGCTGCCAATACCGCAATCGACTGGTATAAGAGTCCCGTAGAAGGTAAAGTGGTGAAGTAATTCACTACTCCCTGTACAATCCCCCAATCACCCTAAGCAACTCCCACCCTACCTGGGTAGAGTTTCTTAGGGTGATTTGTTTGTTTCATCCCCTTGCAGGAAGACCATACCCTGCATCGCATTCCCCATTCCCTTCGGGATGTGTTCGGGATGCGTTCGGGATGAATATGATATGGATATAGTATGGGTTTAGTATGGATTCGGGAAAATAAAACTGAGCCAACCTGATAAGGAAGGCTCAGTTGGTCATACAGCAGATGGTCGTTGCTATTATCTATAGGTATTGGTATTATCGGGATAGAGATACCAGTCGCGTGCATTATAGCGGTCGCGTCCCCAGTCGAAGAAAGAATGGCTGGGCGTGCAGTAAGCACCATCATAACCGTTAGCTCCGAGCGTTCCTATCACTTTTCCTTCGCGGGCATAACGGAAATCCGTAGCCACGAGCAAAGCCCAAATATAGTTTTTAGAATAAACCTCCTGGTTGGCACCGTTTATATATTGGTGGATCACTTCGTCAGCTTTATACGTCATGGTATGGGTTTCAAAATATCCGCCATTATAGGAAGTGACTGCAAAGAGGTCGAGATCCATCATATTGAAATCGTTGAAGGAGGCACGGCTCGACTGATGAAACAACACACGAAACTCACGCTTCACCGTTCCCACCTTCATTCCCAACTTGCCGGTAGTAGCCACCTCAGCCATATCTTCGTCGGTCATGGTGTTGTAATAACAGCGCACCACCTGCTGCGCATTGTCCATAGACCCTTTGCTGATGGCATAGTGGGCATCGCAGAATAGCGGAATGCACACGTCGCGGTTGGCAGGATTCACCTCGCTCGTCTTCTCTATAAACTTGCGGGCCTCGGTTGTCGGCACAAAACTGCTGCCGTATTTATAATAAGGATAGGTGTCTTCTGCCTCGTAAGTAGTACCCACCACGGCGGTATTCACCCCTTTCAGGCGCATGGCAGCACCTATGGGGTTGACCGTTCCCACCGCTTTGAGATTGGTGGAAATAATCAGCGTATCGGGATCGGTGGTGTTGGCAGCATAGCGCTTGTTGAGCTGAACGCCCATCACCAAGTCGTTGAAATCGTAGTCGCCAGGCTGTGGAAACGCATCTTCAAAACAGAATGTATAGGGTTGCGGACTTACTCCAGCCAGCATGGCAGGCGTAGAACCACGCAAATAGGCATTGCTGAGGTCGGCTGTGATGTTGACCTCATTGGTTCCAACGGCAATACGAGCCTCTTTCACTTCGCCCGCCGCATCGACAATAGCTATCCATAGCTCCGAAAGAACCGTCGGACACGACACGTTGACCGACTGCCGGTTGGCTCCATTGAGTTTCACATGTTGCAACAGTCGGGTTGTTGAAACGGCAGGAATGCCCGTAAACATATAAACCTCATAGCTGTCGGCAGAAGGCAGTATGACCGACATGGTGAGTTCTCGTGCCGTAGCCCAAGTATGTCCTGCATCAAAGTCCTTAACAGGAAATTCCTCTGCCACCAGATCAACATATCTTTGTTTTTGGAAAAACTCATGTTGACAAGCAGTCAGCACAAGCGTTGCCATTGTTGCGGCAATCAATAGTTTCGGTTTATTCATATTTGTTCGTAATAAAAACAGGATACAAAGTTAAGTAAAATAATGTATATCAGCACTATTCTTGATGGAATTATGATTTTTTAACATACTGTTAACTATACAAAAACGAAAAAGTTTTTATCTTTGCACCCACAATGGAAAGACTCTATATATAACGAAAATGAGCCAACCGTTTAATCTCATAGAATTATCAACAACAGTAAAATTAAAAATCGAGAAAATGAAAAAGATTCTTTTTGTAGGAATTACAGCCTTAGCCATGGCTAGTTGTACGCACGATGACTATGCCCCTGTTAGTAAGCAAGAGCAATATCAAGCTGTCTTCGAAAAGGAGTTTGGGGCAGTCAATCCTAATGTTAACTGGGGATTCACTCCTCAGCAAGTATTCACATTCGACAAGGATGGCAAGCTCATTGGTACTCGTGGTTCAGACCCCAATGCCAACGACTGGTATAAATATCTGACCGTACCCGCCCCACTGACCGACGCTCAGAAAGAAGTGGTACGCAAATGGTTCCAGAATAACCCAAACCCTAAAGGCCTCGAAGTCAACTGGAGCGACTTCTTTGTACAGCAAGTGTATAAAGGTGGTACTAATCCTGGTTCAAATTCGCCCGAAATTTACGATATTCTTAAGGATGGTGTTCTCGACAAGGATAAAGGTAAAGTTACTGGTTCCAATCAGATGGACTGGCTGCATTGTGGTAACAACTCAAATGTCGGAGACCACATCAACAACTTCAACCGTGGTGATGGTGGCAATATGAATGTTGGAGAGGGCAACAACAAGTTCCATAATGACACAATCATGTATATGAAGGACTACAACACCACTTGCTTTGGTTTCCACGATTCTTATGGAGATAAATACTACGACAACTCATACGTACTGATCCCCGGCGATATCATCGATCCTATTGTGGCAGGCATGTATTTTGTAGGTTTCGACTATCAGATGCAGAAATACGACAACGGAGAATTAAAAGTCGAACCCGACGGATACTATAGCGACTGGATTGTCAGAATAGCTCCAGGCCTCAACGCTCCTGGTACAGCTATGCGCGTCATGGTAGAGGATATCATCGATAGCAATCTGGCTTCTGTACAGACCAGCGACTGGGACTTCAACGATGCTGTATTCGATGTAAAATTCGAGTACAATTGGAAAGATGGTCACAATCAAAAATTTGCTGTCATCACTTTGCACGCAGCTGGTGGTACGAAGTATCTCACCATCGGTGGACAGGGTGACAAAGGTGTAGAGGTGCACAAAGCTCTCTGTGTAGAAGAACAAGGCACTATGATCAATACCGGCAACGGAGCCACACGTCCTGTAGCCATCTTCCGCATCCCTGTGGCAGACAATGTGAACAATGCCAACGATATTCCCGTTTATGTAGGCGCACAAGAACTGACAGCTCACCAGGGCGAAGCTACCCAAAAGCTTTGCGTACCTACAGACGTAAAATGGATGAAGGAGCGCGTACAGTTCATAAATTCCTATGATCAGTTCAAGGACTATGTCAACAGTAACACTCCTGACAACTGGTACAAGAGTGTCCAAAACTTAGGAAATTTATACTAATTCTTTATAATCATATAGACACAGGAGGAAGCGTGTCGGCGTATTGCCGACACGCTTTTTCTATGAAAAGACCAGCATATATTTGGCGTTGTGACAGAAAAAGTGTAATTTTGTTGGCTGTATATGGTTTTAAATTATATTTGGGTAGCATTCTTCATCATCGCCTTTGTGATAGCGATGGTGAAATTGGTATTCTTTGGCGACTACAGTGTGTTTCCTGCCATGATGGATTCCACATTCAGTTCGTCGAAGACAGCCTTTGAGATTTCATTGGGATTGACGGGTGTATTATCGCTATGGCTCGGTGTGATGAAGGTTGGCGAACGCGGTGGCGTGGTCGATGTATTGGCACGAATCCTATCGCCGGTATTCAGCAAACTCTTTCCCGATATTCCCAAAGGGCATCCCGTCACAGGCAGCATCTTCATGAATATTGCAGCCAATATGTTAGGACTCGACAATGCCGCCACACCATTGGGATTGAAAGCCATGGAACAGATGCAAGCCTTGAATCCAAAGAAAGACACAGCATCCAATCCGATGATCATGTTTCTCGTGCTCAACACCAGCGGATTGACCTTGATACCAGTCAGCATCATGGTTTATCGTGCTCAGTTGGGTGCTGCCCAACCCACCGATATCTTCATCCCCATCCTTTTGGCCACATTCTTCTCGACGTTGGCAGGAGTGGTAGTCACCTCACTATTCCAGCGCATCAATCTACTGAACCGCATCATGCTGCTCACACTTGGTGGTGCCTGTCTGGTGGTGTCAGCCATTATTTGGGCATTCAGCCAGATGGATGGTGAGACGATGAACCGCGTCAGCACGACAGTAGCCAACATCCTGCTGATGTCTATCATCATAGGATTCATCCTTGCCGGAGTGCGCAAGAAGGTAAACGTCTATGATGCTTTTGTAGAAGGAGCCAAAGACGGATTCCAAACTGCCGTGCGCATCATCCCCTATCTGGTGGCTATTCTGGTGGGCATCGGTGTGTTTCGCGCATCGGGAGCCATGGACATGCTGATAGACGGTATGCGCTGGACGGTAGAACAAACTGGCGTGAATGCACAATGGGTGGATGCGCTACCCACAGCACTCATGAAACCGCTATCGGGAAGTGGGGCACGCGGCATGATGGTCGATGCAATGACCACCTATGGTGCCGACTCCTTTGTAGGACGCCTGTCGTGCATCTTCCAAGGATCTACCGATACCACATTCTATATCCTTGCCGTATATTTCGGTAGTGTGGGTATTGCCAAAACCCGACATGCCGTAGCCTGCGGCTTGCTGGCAGACTTTGCAGGCATCGTTGCCGCCATCTGCATCAGCTATCTCTTCTTCTATTAAGAAATAAAGAAACTGAACTATCGCATGTGGGGAAGTTAGAGGGAAGTTAGAGGGAAGTTAGAGGGAAGTTAAGGGAAGTTAGGGAAGTTAGGGAAGTTAGAGAGAAGTTAAGGGACAAATGTCCTACGTCTTACGGCAAAAGGCTATTGTCTCTTAACTTCCCGAACGACCGTAGGAAGTGATAACTTCTTTTACTTCAATCAATTCCCTCAGTTGCGAAACTTGAATAAAAAAATATAAATATGCCAAATCTGAAATCATTAGCAAAAGACACAGCCATCTATGGATTGAGCAGCATCGTAGGACGCTTCCTCAACTATCTGCTTGTGCCGATCTACACCGCATCCATGCCGGCATCGGGCGGTGGTTATGGTGTCATCACCAACATGTATGCCCTGACAGCATTCATTCTTGTATTGCTGACCTTCGGCATGGAGACCACTTTCTTCCGTTTTGCCAATAAGGAAGGGGAGCATGCAGAACGGGTATTCTCTACTGCTCTGATAGGAGTGGCATCAGCATCAACATTGTTTTTCATAGCCATTCTGCTACTCATCACTCCCGTCAGCACCTTCCTTGGCTATGCCGACCATCCGCAATATGTGTGGGTCATGGCGCTTACCGTTGCTATCGATGCCGTGCGTGCCATCCCCTTTGCCTATCTCCGACAACAGAAGAAAGCGTTGAAATTTGCAGCCCTGCAGATGCTGAACATCGCCATCAATATTGCACTCAACATCATCTATTATATCGGTATGGACGGTCATGATCCCGGTTATGCCTTCTATATCAACCTCGCCACATCAGCAATCGTCACACTCTGTCTCTTCAAAGAACTGTGGGGCATACGTTACGGCTTCGATTCACAACTGATGAAGCGCATGCTGAACTACAGCTGGCCTATCGTCATCCTGGGTGTGGCAGGCATCCTCAACCAAGTGGCAGACAAGATTCTCTTTCCTTTTATCTATCCCGGAAAAGATATGCACACCCAACTTGCCATCTATGGCGCTACGGTGAAGATTGCCATGATTATGGCTATGATCACACAGGCCTTCCGCTATGCTTATGAACCATTCGTGTTCGGCAAGTCGAAAGATAAAGACAACGATCAGATGCAGGCTTCTGCCATGAAATACTTCATCATCTTCACCCTACTGGCGTTCCTTTGCGTGATAGGTTGGATGGATGTGCTCAAGCGCATCATCGCACCCGACTACTGGGAAGGACTGCGCATAGTGCCTATCGTAATGGCTGCCGAAATCATGATGGGCATCTATTTCAACCTGTCGTTCTGGTACAAACTGGAAGATAAGACCTATTGGGGAGCAATCTTCTCCGGTGTGGGCTGTGCCGTTCTCATCAGTATCAACGTCATCTTCGTACCGCGCTATGGGTATATAGCCTGTGCATGGGCAGGGTTTGCCGGCTATCTGACAGCGATGACCCTCTCCTACCTCGTAGGACGAAAATACCATCCGATAGCCTATCCGATGCGCGATATTGCCCTCTATGTGGTATTGGCAGCGGCTGTATTCTTCGTGATGCAAGCCACCAACCACCTCTCTACCGCTGTTGCCATGGGAGTCAACACCATCTTCATCCTACTCTATACCGCCCTTGTGGTAAAGAAAGACTTCCCATTGGGCAGTCTGCCCGTTATCGGTAAATACTTCCGGAAACATCAAAACAAATAATTATAACACTATGAAAAGAAAAGCAATGTTACTCTTCGGCGCTTTGATGGCCCTGTCTGTCAACAACGCCAAGGCCGACGAAGGCATGTGGACACTCTACAACCTGCCGCCAGCCATCTATGAACAGATGAAACAGGAGGGATTCCAACTCCCTATGGAACAACTCTATCAGAGCAGCAATGCCGTGAAAAATGCCGTTATCAACTTTGGAGGCTATTGCTCAGGCGTTGTGGTATCTCCCGATGGACTCGTATTCACCAACCACCATTGCGGTTTTGAATCTATCCGTAGCCACTCTACCGTAGAGCACGACTATATGCTCAACGGATTTGTTGCCAACTCGTATGAAGAGGAATTGCCCAACAAAGATCTCTTCGTAAGCTTCATGGTGGAACAAAAAGACGTGACCGACGAATTGCGCAAACTGGGCATGAGCAGCCTCGCTATCGGCAAAGTGGGCGAATGGGTGGATTCTGTAGAGAATGCCTGGCAGAAAGACATCCGCCAGAAAGACTCTACGTTGCGTGTAGAAATCAAGCCTTTCTACGAGGGCAACAAATACTATATGACAACCTATCGCGACTTTACCGACGTGCGTCTGGTATTCTCTGTGCCCAAATCGATGGGTAAGTTTGGTGGAGAAACCGACAACTGGATGTGGCCCCGTCAGACTTGCGACTACTCTGTATTCCGCATCTATGCCGACCCAAAGACCAATGGTCCTGCCGCTTACTCCAAAGACAACGTGCCCTATCATCCTGCATCATGGGCACCAGTATCAATGGATGGCTATAAACCCGGCGATTTTGCCATGATTATGGGATATCCCGGCAGCACCAGCCGCTACCTGAGCAGCTATGGTATCAAGGAACGCCGCGATGCTATGAATGCTGTTATGGCTCAGGCTCGTGCCGTAAAACAGGAAATCATGCTCCGCCACATGCGTGCCGACGAAGCTGTGCGCATCAAGTACGACTCGAAATATGCCCACAGCTCCAACTACTGGAAGAACTCCATCGGTATGAACAAATGTATCGATTCCATCGGACTCATCAGACAGAAACAGGAGTTTGAAGCCAAATTGCAGCAATGGCAACAGGAGTCTGGCTATCTGAAAGGATTGCTCGACTTTGCAAAACTGGAAAAACTCTACGCTAATCGATTCTCTGCCCTGCGTGCCCTCTACTATTGGAACGAGACTTGGGGTCGCGAACCAGACCAAATGAGCCTTCGTGCTAAGCGCATCCACAACGGCATGGAGGTGAAAGGTCCGGAAAACAAGAAGCAGAAACAATATGTGGAGTTTAAAGACAATCGCAACGAGTGGGATGAAGCTACAGACCGCGAACTGCTTGCCGCTATGATGAAAAACTATAGCGAGCATGTGGAAAAGCATTATCACCCTGCATTCTTCACCACCATCGAAGAGAAATACAAGGGCGATTTCACCGCCTATGTCAACGATCTCTACGACAAATCGCTGCTGATGAAGGACAATACTCCTATTTATATTAATAAGAAGAGCTATGCCAAAGACCTCGGTGTGCTGTTCGGTCAAGACCTCATCGAGACCATGGGTGCCATCCGTGCCGACCTTTCTGGTAGTGCCGACCAGATTGAGGAACAGGAGAAATGGCTCTGTGCTGCCAAACTGCGCATGGAACAGGATCTTCCTAACTATTCGGATGCCAACTTCACACTCCGCATGACCTATGGTCAAGTGGGCGAATATACCCTTGGCGGCAAACCTTCTGGCTACTATACCGATGCTCGCAGCCTCTGGGAGAAGATGCAACGCGCCAACGACAACTTCGAATACTTTGCCGAACCCGTCATGCACGAACTGCTCTCGGCAAAAGATTTCGGTGCTTATGCCGACAAAGAGACAGGTACGCTGCAACTCTGTTTCCTCTCTAACAACGACATTACCGGCGGTAACTCTGGTTCTCCTATCTTCAACGGTAAGGGCGAACTGTTGGGCCTTGCCTTTGATGGCAACTGGGACAGCCTGTCGAGCGATATCTTCTTCGACAAGCAGTTGGCACGTACCATCAACGTGGATGTGCGCTATATGCTCTACATGATGGATCGTTGGGGCCATGCCGACCGTCTGCTGAAGGAAATCGGCATCAAGAAATAAGATGAATGATAACCCATAGCAAAGGGAGCAGCACCGTAGTGTTGCTCCCTTTCTTTTATTAGAATCGTTGCCCATACCCCGATATGGTATGCTCAACGACTATCGTCCCATTTGGTCGTTAGGTTTTATCACAAACCAGATGTTAGGGCTTATCCCCTATCGGTCGTTAGTTTATTTCTTCTTCGGACGACGACGTGCCCAGCCTTCCTCGCTGAAGTCGGGCTCTTCACCACGCAAGCGCATAGAGTCTGGATTCATCAGCGATCGCCAATCATTCATATCTTCATGATTCTGATGGCGTGCAGCTCCCCTTGAACCACGTTGCTGACGACCGTCGTTTCTGTCGGCACGACCATAACCTTTAGCGCCACGGCCTTCGCCACGTCCACTACGACCCTCGCTACGCTGATTGCGTGGAGCAGACTCGGAGGAACGTCTGCCGTTTCCGTGTCCAGCCTCATCAGCATCGTTGCAGCGCACTTCACGGCGCTTATAGTGCTGTCCGTTGAGGTTCTGCATCACGCGGTCAGCATCTTCCTCAGGAACTTCTATATAAGAGAACTTGCCCAAAAGGTCGATATGTCCCACCTGTACACGTCCTGGCACACACTTATTGAGGAACTGCATCACTTCGCCAGGATAGAAACCATCGTCCTTGCCTAAATTGACAAACAAGCGGCGGTATCCGGCTTCAGCCTTACGCGGTCCGTTCTGACGAGTACGACGGTTGCCATCTGCTTTACCTTCGCCCCTTGCAGCCTTGGCACTACGGCTATCGGGCTTGATGATTTCGGGTGCATTCTTATAATAGTCGAGAAATTTACCGAAGGTGATTGTCACCATCTTCTTGATAATATCCTCTTTGTCGATATATTCAAACTGACGGTTGATTTCTTCCATATAGGGAGCAATCTGCTCATCATCAACATCAGTCTTCATAATATCGTCCATGGTCTTGAAAAGCTGTTTCTTGCAAATCTCCTCAGGAGCAGGCAACGTACCATCCACAAAGTCCTTACCAATCTGTTTCTCTATCTGTCTCACCTTGAATTTCTCTTTGGTATGGATGATAGAGATAGACGTTCCCTTCTTGCCTGCACGTCCGGTACGACCGCTACGATGGGTGTAGCTCTCAATATCGTCGGGCAATCCGTAGTTGATAACATGGGTAAGATCATCCACATCAAGGCCTCGTGCTGCAACATCGGTAGCCACAAGGAACTGTACGGTGTGCTGGCGGAACTTCTGCATGGTCAGGTCGCGTTGTTGCTGACTGAGGTCTCCGTGGAGTGCCTCGGCATTATATCCATCCTTGATGAGTTTGTCGGCAATCTCTTGTGTTTCTATCTTAGTGCGACAGAAGATAATGGCAAAGATGCGAGGATAGAAATCTACCACTCGTTTCAATGCAAGATATTTATCACGTGCATTGACCAGATAATAGATGTGGTTCACATGTTCAGCACCTTCGTTTCGTGATCCCACCACAATTTCCTTATGGTCATGCAGATAGTTGAGTGCTATTTTCTCAATATCCTTACTCATAGTAGCCGAGAAGAGCAATGTGTTTCTATCGGCAGGCACACACTCGAAAATAGCATTGATACTGTCAGAGAATCCCATGTTGAGCATCTCGTCTGCCTCGTCGAGCACTACATTATTCACCTGATCGAGTTTAGCAACTCCACGGTTGATGAGGTCGATGAGACGTCCTGGTGTGGCAACGATAATCTGCACACCATGTTTTAGTGTACGTATCTGCGAACCGATATCCGTTCCACCATATACAGCGGCAATATGCATACCATCGATATATTTTCCAAAACTGTTGAGATCGTCAGCAATTTGCAGACAGAGTTCACGTGTAGGACTAAGGATGATGGCTTGTGTTTCTTTTCGCGATGCATCAGTTTTCTGCAACAACGGCAGTCCATAGGCAGCAGTTTTACCTGTTCCTGTCTGTGCCAATGCAATGACATCGTTTTTGTTACCCAACAAATAAGGGATTACTTCTTCCTGTACTGGCATTGGATGTTCGAATCCAAGCTCGTCAATAGCGCGGCGAATCTCTTCGCTGACGCCCAATTCTTCAAATGTTTTCAATGTTTTTTACCTTGATAATATTGCTAATAAAGAAGGCTGAATTCACCCTCCCAGCCATTATCCCACACAAACGATATGGGATCATCAGGGTGCAAAAACCTTCCAAAAATCCTGCAGACCATCATACACATGGTCTAAATTCGTGTGCAAAGGTAGTGCAAACCGAGCGAAATACAAAGAAAATCAGAAATTTTCTTTTATTTCCGAGGTGCAGCCTACCTAAGAGACAAAGTCTCAAAGGTACGAATAAGTGAGTGAAATACAAAAGAAAACTGTTTTTTCTTTTGTATTTTCGAACGTAAGTACCTTCGACGCATCGCGTCAAAGATAATGCAAACCGAGCGAAATACAAAGAAAATCAGAAATTTTCTTTTATTTCCGAACACTTGCAAAGTTGACGCAAAAATATTTTTGTCCTCTTATCAACCAATTTCTTCCTCTTATCTGCACTTATTACCTGTCATCGTATATGGGCATTTTGGCGACTTGTAGAATCTAAAAAAACACAGTAAATTTGCAAGTAGGAAATGATTAAAAAATAACTAAAAACTATACCCATTATGAGAGACTGGACGATACGGTTGCTCCTCCTATTATTGGTTGCTATGCCAATCACAATGGAGGCTAAAGAAAAAGACAAACCACTGATATATGAAGTAAGTTGTGGCGGGGCAGCAAAACAAGGTTTTTTTTTGGTAAAAGAGAAAGCCGGGGGCGGTAAAAAAAAAAACGGCGACAATATCCTAAAGCGTTGCGCTATCCATGGCGTGTTATTCCGAGGCTATTCAGGTGGCGGTGGATGCATTTCGCAACCGCCAATGGCGGGTAGTGCCATGGTTGAACAACAGTATAGCGACTTCTTTATTCCTTTTTTCCGCAAAGGAGGAGGATGCGAGGCTTATGCCACTCTGATAGAAGGATCTATGCAGGTAGTGCGTCAAGGCAAACAGTATATCGTTACCGGCATCATCTCTGTATCCAAAGAACAACTCCGCAAAGATTTAGAAGCAGCAGGAGTGGTGAAACGATTAAACAGTGGATTTTAACCCTAACACGAAAAAATATGAAGAAAACCATTCTCATCAGCATCGCCATATTTATGATGGCAGGTGCAAAGGCACAAGTGGCCATGTCGCCACGAGTAGGATTCGAGACCCAATGTCTCGGTGTGGAGGAAGATGGCACTCAGACACTACGTGTATGGGGATTCGGCAGCAAGAAGAAAGATGCGGTAGAACAAGCTATGAAAACTGCCGTACGTGACATTCTCTTCAAGGGTATTCATGCTGGCATGGAAGGTTGCAACACACGTCCTATGCTGACAGAAGTCAATGCTCGCGAACGTCACGAAGCCTATTTCAACAAGTTCTTTGCCGACGGCAACCGCTTCAAGAAATATGTTTCTTTCAAGGATGAGAAAAAGAAGAAAAAGTCAAGAGAACATACCGAGAGTACGTTGGGAACCCGATGGAGCATTGTGGTAACCGTGAAATGTCCACAGTTGCGCCAACGACTCATCAAAGATAAAATTATTCAGAAAGACTATAAATAGACACGCTATAATAATGAACACAAGGATTAACATTATACTGATAGCATTGTTGGCAATTGCCATGCCATCGTTCGGACAGGCCAAACTGCCGAAATTGATGGTTGTGCCAAGTGATGTCTGGTGTAACGAACACCATTGTATGGATACTGTAGATGTGATGGGCATCAAGGAAATGATTCCCAACTATAAGAAGGCACTACAGGAAAACCGCGACCTGATGGCGGTCATCTCCAAAATCAATACACTCATGGCAGAACGTGGTTTCCCTTTGCAGGACCTCTCACAGACCATCAAAAGTATAGAACGTCTCAATCAAGAGAACAGTGTGATGCGTACCAAGACCTCAGGTGCTGGTTTGGCAGAGAGTCCTGTTGATCGTTTGCGTCGCACGGCTCGTGCCGACATTATCTTAGAAGTAGATTGGGGAGTGAATGTCAATGGACCGAAACGTTCCATTACCTACAATCTCCGCGGACTCGATGCCTATAGTAACAAGCAGGTTGCTGGTGCAGAAGGAACTGGAGCACCATCATTCTCTGCAGAAGTTCCAGTGCTCATAGAAGAGGCGGTGCAAGACCACATGGACAGTTTCACATCTCTGCTCCGCCAGCACTTCGATGACCTTCTTGCCAAAGGCCGCGAGGTTGTTATCGAATTACAGATTCCAGACAACGGACAAGAACTCGATTTCGAAACAGAGTATGACGGTAAGGAACTCGGCGAACTGATTACCGAATGGATGGCAAACAATACCGTAGAACATCGTTTCAACAAGAGCGATGCCACCGAAAACTATCTGCTCTTCGATCAAGTTCGCATCCCACTCTACCACACCAACGGTATGGCTATGGATGCAGAAGGTTTTGCACGCGAACTACGTAAATATCTGAAAGGAGCCCCACGCAACATATCCACAAAAGTAGTCAACCGTGGACTGGGTCGCTGTCTGCTTATTGTTGGAGAAAAATAAAGTATTACGACTATGAAGAAATATATTGCATCGTTTATCATAGCCTGCACAACGGCACTTTCCGTTCAGGCTCAAGAGTGCAGTCTGCCTATTGGCATTGCATTCCAGTCTGGTGCGTCTGCCATTCCAGTATCTTACCAACGAGTGGTAGCAGGCAAACTGCGCCAGTTATTGACAACGAATGGTGTATCGGCAATGGCAGGACTCCATAGCTTTGCATTGGTCCCTGAATATGAAATCATAGGCAAGAGCATCACAGCAGGTCCTCCCCGCCAAACAGTCTGTCAGATACAACTCAACCTAAAGGTGCTCAACGCTGACGATGGTGTTGTATTCTCGGCATATACCACTCAACTCGATGGTGTCGGTCAGAGTGATGCTGCCGCATTCAGCGATGCCGTAAAACGGCTGACGCCACGTCATCAAGGATTGTCAGACTTCATTGCTCAATCTCAAAAAAAGATTGTTGCATACTATGATGCACAAGCAGACCGTATCATTGCCCGTGCCAAGATGCTGGACCAAACCCGTAAGTATGATGAAGCCATCTACGAGTTGCTCATTATTCCCGAATGTGCAGCAGCCTATGATCGTGCGCTATCATGTGTCAAGGAAGTATGGCAACACCGTATCAACACCGAAGGCGAACGACTATTGACCAAAGCCGTTGCCGTTTGGTCTGGTCGTACAAATAGTGATGCTGCTATCGAAGCCGCCAATCTGTTGGCAGAGATAGATCCCGAATCATCAAGTTATGAGGCTGCTATCAAACTTCTTGAGGAAATCAAAGAGAAGGCAGAACTGAATACACCATGGGATATTGCACTAAAAGTCATGGACGACAACATCGATATGGAGCAACGTCGCCTCGATGCTTCCAAGGAAGTAGCTAAAGCCTACGCAGAGAACATGCCACAGACAGAGACCAAACTTCTATTCTTAGATAAATAAATATCTTTAAGCAGAATTTAACTTATAACTCCCGAAACAATGAATATGAAAAATTTAAACTTCAAGTATTTTTTAGGCATTCTTACCGTATGCATCATGCAAGGAGTTTGCAGTAGTTGTTCAAACGATGACAATGGAACAGCTTCTGTCCAAGCATCACTTGCAGGAATTTGGCAAGGTGACTATGCTCAATGGGTCATTCAACCAGATGGCACATACGAGGTAATCAACGAAATAATTAATATCGGACTAAATCCCGGAGAACCGGAGTCTAGTGAATATATCGAATGGGAAGGTAGTGGCAAAATCATCTACAATGGCAATAGTTCTCCTTTAATTATCGAAACTGGAGAAGGGAGCCTTACCATTACTGACTATAAAATAGAACGTGATAAAATTACACTAAAGATGCAAGGCGAAACGGTTACTCTTAACAGAAGGGCTGCTTTCAAAAACAAAGCACCGAAACAACTGAAGAATTGCCGTTTTAACTGCGAAATAGACAGATACTACAATCTTTATTTCGACGAAACAGGAAAGGCGCTCTTCGCAAAGGGTTGTGAATGGGATGGTTTGACAGAACCTATAACATATAATTACACTAAAACAAGTCAGAACACTGCTACTTTGACTTGTAGTTTTACTATAAAATACCCGATGGTGGGTAATTGTTATGGAATAGAAAAACATACCTTGACTTATGATCTTGAATTCAGAGGCACTTATATGGAAAACGGAATAGACAAGATGTATTTTGGAAAAACTATAGCAGAAGAAAAAATTGAGTATGAAGCGTATGACAAAAATGGAAATTTAATTAATGAGTCTTCTTCAACAGATAGTGGATATGAATATTTTGCTATCCGAAACGAATAGAATCAAACAACAACTCATATTTCAATATATAAAAACAGATATCAATATTACAATAACCTCAAAAAAATTATGATTATGAAGAAAACAGTATTTACATTTGCGTTACTTCTTATTTTAGGAATAGGAAACAGTACAGCCCAAACCAATGAAGCAAAACCATTTGAAGGAGAAATAGTGTCTAAAGTAAACTCTTACCAAAAGGTAAAGACCAAACTCAAAACAAAGAATATTATTGCCAAAATGATAGCGGGATCTATTATCAAGAAGAACGTTGATAATAATCCTGATTTTTACAACGGCATCTGTACCACCACCCTTCTTATTAAAGGATCAAAGATACGCGAGCATCATGGTGGTAAAAATAGTGTTACGATTACTCAGACAAATGGAAATGTGACAAAAACTGCCATCTATTATCCCTACATCAAAAAAGGCTATTACTTCACTGATGCTGCTAATAATGCCACAGGAGAAGGAGGAACAACAATTGGTGGTGTGACTATCAACCAGTCAAAAATAGAAAAGACCGGTGAAATGATGGTTGACAGTTACAAGTGTGATGTATATAAAGTAAAGTATGAGTTAGTGTCAGATACTTTGGACAACCATGCTGTGACAAACGTCCACTGCGAATGGGCTGTTATCCCTGATTCTGTTACAGCGGGAAAAGGCAATACACCACTGGCAGAAAGCAGAGTTTTGAAATCCACATCAAATATTGTCGTTCAATCTACATCGGAAATGCTCAATATGGACATGCAGTTTAATATCTCCAGCACTTTAAAGAAAATTACTATGCGCCCTGTTGACGATTCTGAATTTGAGATTCCTGCGGATATCAAAATGGTGGATATAAATGAGAAACCAAAAGAGATGATTAAGATCATACAGGAAAATGCTAAGTATCTCAAGAAGAATGGGCTGTGGCAAGAAGCTCCAGATGAGGCACCCAAGATCTATGACAACCTTTCCGAAGACTGGGATTATTAAAACGTATGAGACTACGATTTATCATATTACTGACAATGGTTTCTTCTGCTGGGTTCGCCCAGCAAGAAGACTCCTTGTTTCTATACAGACGAGGGTCGATATATTCTTTTCCTAAAATCCGCAACTATCATCCAATACACGATTAAGGGTAGATTTATGAGTCGTTAGTAGCAGCTTTCAGTAAAAAGCAACAGCACAACATCAATATGTAGCCACCATCCCCTTACCCCACGATGCGACTTGAGGTAATACGCAGATTCAAACCGGAAAGAAAGGATTCTTATCCGAATTCTGTTTTGAAGGGTCTTGCATAAGCTCGGTTCTCTGTGTAGATATTCAGCACGTATTGCCTTGCAGTCATGATCCACTTGGCAGGTACGGAGATGAATCTGAAGACAAAAGCCTTTATGCGACTCGTTTTCTTGAGCCCAAAAGCCTTGGTGTCAAGCCTGCTCATGATGGTCTTGTAGAAATTGTGTATCA
>NZ_NPJC01000029.1:0-7313 GCF_002251405.1 Prevotella sp. P4-98
GAATAAGGGGGATTATTACACACAACATGCTTTATCCCAACAAATAAGTTCCTTAGTCATTTCATCGGGCATCGTGTCAAACTTCTCCCAGAAAAGCTCCTTCATCCAGGTTTTAACATCCTCTGTAGTTTCCAGCTTCAAATAATCCCTCATTCTTTCCATATCGGATTCCGATAGATACACACCATCATGTAAAGAAAATGGTGTTACGCCATAACTCAATAGATCATAGCAAAGAACACTTATTATGTATGTCTCTATTCTACACATCTCATACTGAAGCCTTTTCACTTCTTTTCCTTTTCGGTTTATTATCATATCATTGTTAAATAGCATTTTTCTAATGGATGGGAAATAACTAAAGAACAAGTCTATCTCAGGATATTGGTACTTAGCCTGGGCATATACTTTTGAGTTACGATATGCTTGCGCATTTTCTTTTATAATATCTCGTGGTGTTTTCTCCGATACATTGCATCTTCTGGTGAAGTATTCATTTGTCACAAGATTTACTATTGTGTCATAAAAGATTCCTTTACGAATGAAATTGTAATAATACGTCTTTTCCAAAATCGGTATGTTGTCTTCTAAAAGGACTTTCAGAAATAATAAAGTATAGAAGCAATTTGATATATCAAATGCTTCAACAAGAGGTGAACAGTTGTAATACACGAACTTTCTATACTCCCTTCCTAAAGAATGAAACGGATGCCAGAGCCTACCACATACAGTAACATACGCTTTTCTGCTATGCTTCTTCTCCCATGTATCCAGTGAATCAATTTTTCCGATCAACATAATGTCTCTGCTATTTGCTCGAAATTCCAAATCTTCATAAGGAGCAATATAAGGCTTGAAGGGCAAACGCTCATAATGTTTGTTCTCTTCATTGTCAAAATATTCCTCTTCAAAACAATCTTCACTCTCATTCTTTGTGACCAAATGCTTAAATCGAGGTATTATAATAGAAGAAAGAATAGGCTTTGCTATTTCATAAGAAAGGTTCTTATCATATAGATTTATTAAAGAATGTAGATAGTCTGTTAAACAATAATCTATAATAAGATATTGTTGAGGACTATCTTCTGTTTTCATTTCAGGCGTGCCGCCCGCCCCGCTAAAAATAGCGGGCGGACACGCCGTCACGGGACTGAACTTGTAAGAATCTTCTCGATTATATATATAACTTTGCTTGTTTGGATTTAACATATAGCCAGATGAAGAAACAGTATTCTCTATTTTATATTCATAAGGTAAGTATCTTTGATAGCTTGAAGAAGATAGTTGGTTCATGACGGAAACATGATGAGGTCTTGTATCTACATATAACAAGTTATCTTGATAAAGTCTCCACAAAATCTTTTGAAATGTTGTTTTGTCTATACAAAGAGTTTTGCAGAAATCTTCTGTATATAATTCGTTATTTAGTTTTAAATAATCCACAAGAAATTCTATCAAAAAGAAAAACTTTATGTAGGCATCTTGAGTCTTTGGACTAGCACGTTTTATCCATTTGCCGCAGCTATCCTTTATTCCAGTGAAGAGGATTCTGTTTGAATTTTTGGGAAAAGGAATGCGAACATCTGGTTTTGATGGATCAACAAAACTACTATATCTATGAGCCCATTCATATTCCTCATAAGTATATGATAAGTTGGCTGACTGCTTCATTATCGCATAGCTAATACGATTAACATGCAAAAGCAGATTGGGTTTACTATTGTTATCAAGGACTTCATAACCTAGAATGTCCAGAAGTGGAGCATATTCGGATAATTTGAGTAGGTTTACCATCTTTTATTCTATTTTTGCAAATATACCACTAGTGTCCACAGTTTTTAGAGGACAGCATTGCAAATATACAACTTTAATTTGATAATAGAAAATGTGAAGGGTATAGAAAAAAGATAAGACCCCTAGCGAGGCCTTATAATATTTTCAAAGTGTATAGATATAATTCGGTTGGATACTATTTGTTTTTAGCTCTTTCTTTTACTTTCTTTATCTGTTTTTGTAGGTTCATTTTCTACTTTCTAATGCGTTTGCCATCAATAGTGAATGTCTCAGTTATTTCGTATTTACCTTCTTCAGAATACCTGCTAGTACGCATAACAAGTTCTGTTCCATTAAAAGAATCCAGTCCCAAATTTGTGGGCAGACAAAGAGTCTTCTTCGATTTTAGATCTATAATAAAACTCTGCACGCTTAACGTTGCCGTAGGGCCATTACCTTCGACCAATAATTTCAGAGCCTTACCATTCTTGGATAAAATAGAAACACTGGATATTGTTCGTATAAAATCAAAAGGAACAATGGTTGCTTCATCTAATGAATACCACCAGTCCACTTCAGCATCAGGGTTAGTGATAAGAATGTTTTCTGTTTTTTTCGTTACCTTGTTATATACCTTTAGAGAGACCTTCTTTGCAGCAGAAGGATCTTTTTTGTCATATAAGGAGTCTGGTTCTTCACTTATCCATATTGAACATTCCTCATTTTCTGCTGCACAGCGACCCGATGGTGAGATGTCGTTATATAGTTGCGCAATGCTATCAGAACCAAAAGAGGTACAGTCCTTCTTGCATTTGTTATTGCCGCATCCGACAACCAATAGCAACAAAGAAATACTTAATATTTTTCTCACATACATAGTACTAACCGAACATTGTATTCTAGATTTCTTTCAGCTCCTTTATTACCTTAGACATCTTTCGTATGCTCTCTGCTTCTTGTTTTACACTTTCTTTGGCTTCTAGCGACTCTATAAAGTAGTTGAGCATTCTTTCCGCTTTGTCTTCATCCTTTTCACCGTAGCATGGGACACCCGTTGCTTCTTCTAAAACAGGATGAAGATTTTGCCCCTTATACCATGTGTACAGTTCTTGAATGTCACCAATGCCTTTCCCCATCAAAGACCATATTTCTTCATCAGTCTGACAGGACATCAAGCGTTGAAGTATGGACAGGTCCGTGATAGGGCCACCATCTTCCCACTTCATTTCGGGATCACACTTAAAGAAATCAAGATAACCATTCATCCAATCTACCATATAGCGTGAAATTGGAAGATGTTCTTGTTCAAGACAGGTATTCATAAGTTCTTCTATTTCCATTGTTCTCGTGGCTTTTGATAACTGTCACTTGGCGTTACATGCCTAATCAATCTTCTATTTGGGGAAATTCTAACGGCTGGTCGCGTCTAGTGTTTTCTAATGCTTGGATAATATCAGATGGCTTGCGAAAGCCTTCACTGTCTGTCAGTAATTCAACCGTAGCAAATGCAATCTTTACTGAGACATCGATATCGTCATTGATGTCAATACTGTCATGATGTTGGTTCTTGGAGAGCATAGCCCCAAGCGAAGCCTTGTAGATGTCCAGAAAGACTTCTTTCTGATAATCTGTTAAATTGTTTGTCATAAATTTATTGTTATTTGTTACTATATTGTCTGAAATAGCATATCTCTTATCTGTAGATTACAGAATATACCTTATTGTTCCTCTTTTCTACAAATACTATAGCAGCCCATTTGCCGAAAACACCAGTAATTTCGTATCTCTTTGAATATGGGGTTTCTCCTGTTACCCTGGAGTTGGTGTTGTTTTCGATCAATCCTTCTGGAGTTCCAATAAGTATTTTATTATCATTAAACAATGCATCAACATATTTTTTGCCATATTTTTGGTAAAGTTCTTGCATTCTTTTTTGTTTCATTTCTTTTGCCTGCGCCTCGATCACTTCACTAGAAATGGTAGTTATTATTCCTACTTCTTCAGCCGCTTTACGACGTTCTTCTTCGTATTGCTTATCCATTTTATCGAAACGTATATCACTGATATCCTCTTCTGAGAACAAGCTCTTTATAGCAAGTATGTCATCATAAAAACAAGTTTTGACCTTGCCATAGACAAAATCTTCAAATTCTCCTGACGTAAATACATATTGTGAGGATGGTTGGTTGTTTTCAGAGGTTATGATTAATATGCCATCCTGTCTATGCAAAAAGCAATCGTAGACAATTCCATTACGCAGTTTTGAGAATTTTAAATGATCTCCGTTTGAAAAATAGATTTCTCCAACTTTATCATTATTTACGAAATTGCTTATAGTGTCTGTCGGTAGGCAGTTAACCAACACAGCGTCGTTATCAGTATTGCTTGCTGAAATAGAGAACAGTTGCATCATATATTCATCGTTAGGATAATACATCCTATTACAACTATCATCAAAATAACCTCCCTTAATTTGTTTGCCGTTCAACTTCCTATATGTTATATTATCCTTTCTAATCAATTCATTTCCATTGATTCCCTTAACTAAATAATTGCTTCCGAACAATTCTGATAAATCTGAAAAATAAGACATAAATGCTTTGATGCTGTTTCGCCCAGTAAGGATTCTAGGAAGCATATAGGATATTTCATCACGCTGATTCGAATAAACGTATCTGAAATTGCAACCATAATCAAAGATAGGTTTGTCAGGATTTGGTTCACCAATAATTGCACGTGTTAATTTTCTCCTCTTACTCCCAACCTGTTCGTTAGACAGTTTCTGATGGCCCATAACATTTGTCACGTCAAAGAACCATATATTCCCAGATGGCATTTTTATTTGGACATATGGACTGTCAGAGCTATTCTGAGATGTTATTTGCCCGCCTTTTTTGTGTATTTCTTCAATAAATGATTTCGACTTCTTCTTATTCGTAAGAATTTGAAGAAAATCTGAAAAAGTCATTCCTGTCTCACTCTCAGAAATGCATGAAATTCCCAAAGGAGATAAAATAGAAACTACACCACCATTCGTTATGCTAATTGAATAGCCACTTCTGTCTTTGATATTTGCTGCTATTACCTTTTTAATTCTCTCTTCATCTATGTAATAACGCGCTGCTATTGATTTGTTTGTTGCCTCGCCTGTAAAAGAGTTAACCTCGTATTCTGTATTAAATTGAATCCAGTTGTCGCTTTTGTCAAAAATTTTCGAAGTTCCATCAGAGTAACTAACAAGTCTGTAGCCTTTGTAGTTTTCTTCATTAATCACATTTTGGGCATTTATTTGTAATGCTCCAATAAGGAAGAAAAATAAATAAAATACCTTTTTCATAATTGTTATTTCATTAGATTTGTTTGCCATCAGTGAGAAAGATGGAATCTGCTTGGATTGGAATGAGCAAGTTCTACTCTTTCACCGTTATTGTTAAGAATAAAAATCCGAATGTCACATATATAATAAATTGTTTCCTTATCTTGGGGTATGTCAAATTGATCATAAGCCACAAATACACATTGGTCATTGACACATTCATTGTCATCTGGTGTTAGATTACCGATGATGCAGAAGCTTCCGTCTTCGTCACGAGCACTTTTTCCTACTAATGGTCTTCCATCTTCATCAAAGAAACGAATTTTTGTATAACAAGTTGTTCCTTTTAAATTGTAGAAAGTCTGTTTAGAAGACAAGTTCATCCCTGTTTCCCCGTTACGACAGATATTGTGCTCAATGTTCAAATCACTGACAGTTGCTGAAATGTTCGCTTTATAAGAATATTCTTTAACAGCAACTACTTCATTGCTTTCATTGTCATCTGTTGACTGAAACAGACGTGAAAATACAAGATATCCAATGAAGCCGATAATCGCTAGGGTTATTATCGTTCCTGTTAATTGAAAAAGAAATTTTCCCATCTCGTATTATTGTGCATTAATCATCTACATATTCTATAGCGCTTAGATAATTCATCTCGTACTCAAACTCTTCGCTATCATAGATTACTCTTTTTAGAAATAAAGTTGTAGCCCTGCCATCAATCGATAACCTACGATACATGTCTTCGGGAATGACTTCATCAACAAAACCTGAACACCAACAACCTGAAGTGCTTTTATAATTACCTCTCCACGTAACCCGAACTTTACGGGGGCCGCTTTGATTTTTGGAATAACAATTATTATCCTCATAACCATTGCCCGTAGTATTCTCCATGCTGTCATACATGTCACCAAAGCCGTTCCAGATGCTTTTTAATAGACCCATAGTTAGATGCACTAATCCGTGTCGTGCGGAACCTTTGTGCCTCTCTGTCCCCTACGTTTGGCGGTTAGTAATAACACAAAAAAAGGCGTTGGGGACTACTTGCTCATTACCTACTGAGGCACAATGTCGGGAAACATTGCTCTGGAATGCCGTAACACGTAACTTACAAAAGCCTATCCAACGCCCGTAGGTATATAAACCCTGTCATTGCTGACAGAACCATATACACGGTACGCTGGACGTTCTTGCAGTCTTATCAGTGTTACTTCAATTTTCCAGATTTCAGTACAGTAGTGATAACACGCTGAACGCCCGTCTCCACACCTATAATAGGTGCTTTGACGTTGCAAAGATACTAAAAAAAATCTATTATCTTGAATTAATAGATTTTTTAATTGATTTTCAAGTGGAGAAATACTAAAATTTCTCATTTTGTTCTTCAAAACGAGAACAATTATTATTGATTTGATGTTGATGCAATCTATATAATTCTTTTCTGATTAATCTCTAAGGGATCTACTTCAGTTTACTCCTTGTCTGTTCCAAATAGAAGACCAATTCTTGACGTATTACGTATTCCTCTTCCACCACTTTTCGACAATAGTATGCCTTTACGGATAATACATTTTTTATTTCGATAGGGGTGTTCGGCAGACAAACCGTAATTCCGTAGGCTTGAATAAGTGATACCAAGCTCATCGCTCGTATAGAACTCATACATGTTGGCTATTGAGCCATAATAGTGATGAGTACCATTTATTTCTAGGTGAATGACCGTTCTTTCCTTTTCCATTATATCGAATTTTGTGCAAAAGTACAAAGAATATTGCATATATCAAATAAAAGTCACGATATTAACTATTTTTAATCATAACAATAGTGCATATATTAAATAAATGTCGTACCTTTGCATTGTAATAATACAGATAACTTTCAATGAATGAATTATGAATATGGTAGTTACAACGATTAGTCAAATGACAGCCACAAGAATGACTGCAATAGCGAATATTACTGGTAGTAATTCCCTCGCAGCAACAAAAGCCTTGCTAATCGAAGAGGCTATCAAACAAATGCAAAATGGGATCTGTCATTTCCTATTCCAGAAGAAAGATGGCTCTATTACAGAACGATTTGGTACACTTAATCCAGAACTATGCAATCAACATATCAAAGGAACTGGCAAAAGTCCAGAATTACGAGGCTGCACTTATTTCTGGGATGTTGTCAATGGTGGTTTTCGCTCTTTCCGTTGGGAAAACATCATAGCCAT
>NZ_NPJC01000003.1:0-27713 GCF_002251405.1 Prevotella sp. P4-98
AGAATTTTATCTGTCTCATTGTTGGACAGAACCCCTCTCGTAGATTTGCTCGGCAAAAGCGAACCTGCCGAGAAGTTACAAACTGTAAGAGAATTAAGTCTTAAATTTATTTAGTGGACACTAGTGAAATATTATATATGGACCGAAGCATATTTTTTGCTGACCTCATCGCGCCATGTATCTGCTAAATTTAAAAAGTGATTTATAGCAAGTTTACTTGGTAGTGTATGAACAACGATGGTAATAAAGCTTGTTGCTTGTTTGTCTGTGACACTTTTGGTCTTGCCTTATTATCGTTGAATTGATTCATTACGCTTGCTGCGCGTTTGCAGTGTGTGGTCAGTTATCATGAATTTGCTGAATGTTAAATAATCATAAATATAATAATCTTCAAGCTTAAACACTCTGACTATCAAAAGAAAAGTCGTAACTTTGCAGTCCGATTATTGGGGAGAGACTTAGAATCCCCGTGAACCGTGTGTAAATAGCAGTGCCTTTGGCCGGGCAAAGCGGTTTGTGAATCACGATTCAGCACAAGACGTTAGACTGCTGCAGGGAGTTAGACCTCTGCCGTGGTATTTGTCTGTGCATAAGAGAAAAGAGAATTAAATGTTTTTTAGTAGTTAAATTAAAAAAAGTAAAATGAACACTTTGAGTTACAAGACTATTTCCGCTAACAAGGAAACAGCTAAGAAGGAGTGGGTGGTTATTGATGCCACAGACCAGGTTGTTGGTCGCCTCGCTTCTAAAGTAGCTAAGCTCATCCGCGGAAAGTACAAGCCCAACTACACACCACACGTAGATTGTGGCGACAACGTTATCATCATCAATGCCGCTAAGGTGGTTTTCACCGGCAAAAAGGAAACCGACAAGGTTTACACCCGCTACACTGGTTATCCCGGTGGACAGCGCTTCACCTCTCCCGCCATGTTGCGCAAGCAGCCATTCGGCGTTGAGCGTATCTTGAAGCACGCTGTCAAAGGTATGCTTCCCAAAGGCCCACTCGGTCGTAGCTTGCTCGACAACCTCTACATCTATGAAGGAACTGAGCACAACCACGAGGCACAGAAACCCAAAGCAATTGATATTAACCAGTATAAATAATAAGATAGAAGATGGAAATGATTAATGCAATCGGTCGTCGTAAGAGCTCTGTAGCTCGCGTTTACCTGAGCGAAGGCACAGGCAAAATCACGATCAACAAGAAAGATATCAGTGTATATTTCCCTTCAGCTATCCTGCAGTACGTGGTTAAGCAGCCGCTGAACCTGCTCGAAGTGGCTGAGAAATATGACATCAAGGCTAACCTCGACGGTGGTGGTTTCACTGGTCAGAGCCAGGCTCTCCGCCTCGCTATTGCCCGTGCACTCGTTAAGGTTAATGCAGAAGACAAGAAGGCCCTTAAGGTACAAGGCTTCCTGACCCGCGATTCACGTGAGGTTGAACGTAAGAAGCCAGGTCAGCCCAAGGCACGTCGTCGCTTCCAGTTCAGTAAGCGTTAATATCTACTGGACACGTTTAGTATCTAAACTGGTAGGACTCCATCATAGGATTACCTGCCGGCTGGTTCTAACAACAAGAATTAAAAAGAAAGTAAACAACAATTTTAAAGCATTAAGACAATGTCAAGAACTAATTTTGATACATTGCTTCAGGCCGGATGTCACTTCGGTCACATGAAGCGCAAATGGAATCCCGCTATGTCTCAGTACATCTACACAGAGCGTAACGGTATTCATATCATTGACCTCCACAAGACTGCAGCTAAAATTGACGAGGCTGCTGAAGCATTGAAGCAGATTGCCAAGAGCGGCAAGAAAGTACTGTTCGTCGCTACTAAAAAACAAACTAAGGAAATCATCGCCGAGAAGGCTTCGAGCGTGAATATGCCTTATGTTATTGAGCGCTGGCCGGGTGGTATGCTTACCAACTTCCCGACTATCCGCAAGGCCGTAAAGAAAATGGCGAACATCGACAAGCTCATGCAGGATGGTACTTACAGCAACCTTTCAAAGCGTGAGTTGCTGCAGATTACCCGTCAGCGCGCCAAGTTGGAGAAGAACCTCGGTTCTATCGCTGACCTGACTCGTCTGCCTTCTGCACTCTTCGTTGTTGACGTGCTGAAAGAGCAGATTGCCGTTCGCGAGGCTAACCGTCTGGGTATCCCCGTATTCGGTATCGTTGACACCAACTCTAACCCCAACAACATCGACTTCGTAATTCCTGCCAATGATGACGCTAAGGACAGCGTAGAGGTTATCCTCAATGCTTGCTGCCAGGCTATCAACGAAGGTCTCGAAGAGCGCAAGGTAGAGAAAGCCGACGAGAAAGCTGCAGACGCACAGGCTGAGGCTGATGCTGACGAGGCAAAAGCTAAGCGTGCTGCACGCAAGCCTCGCAAGGCTGCTGAAGCTCCCGCAGAGGAAGCTCCTAAGGCAAAAGAGGATACTCCTGCTGCAGAGTAATTAAAGGTTTAATCATCAATTCTAAAAAAGCAAAAAGATTATGGCTATTTCAATTGAAGATATCAAGAAGCTCCGCACTATGACTGGTGCTGGTCTGGCTGACGTTAAGAAAGCGCTGACCGAGGCTGAAGGCGATTTCGAGAAAGCTAAGGAACTGCTCCGTGAGCGTGGTTTGGCTATCGCTGCAAAGCGTAGCGACCGCGAAACTTCAAACGGTTGTGTTCTTGCAAAGGTTGCTGATGGCTTCGCTGCTATCATCGCCCTGAAGTGCGAAACTGACTTCGTTGCCAACGGTGCTGACTTCATCGCCCTCACTCAGAGCATCCTCGATGCTGCTGTAGCTGCTAAGGCTAAGGACATCGAAGCTGTGAAGGAGCTGACTCTCGCTGATGGTCAGAAGATTCAGGACGCTGTTACTCAGCGTTCAGGTATCACCGGTGAGAAGATGGAACTCGACGGTTACAATGTTCTCGAAGGTGAGAATATCGAGGTTTACGACCACATGGGCAAGCATACTCTTGCTACTATGGTACAAACCAACAAACCCGTTGCAGAGATTGGCCACAAGCTCGCTATGCAGGTTGCTGCCATGAAGCCTGTAGCACTCGATGCTTCAAAGGTTTCTCAGGCTGTTCTCGACGAGGAGTACAAGACTGCTGTTGAGAAGACCAAGCTTGAGCAGGTTGAGAAGTATGTTGAGAACATGCTGAAGAAGGCCGGTATCAATCCCGCTCACGTTGACTCAGACGAACACATCGAGAGCAACATGAAAAAGGGTTGGATTACTGAGGAGCAGGCTAAAGAGGCTCGCGAAATCAAGGTAAAGGCTGCTGCTGAGAAGGCTGCTTCACTCAACGAGAACATGATCGACAACATCGCTAAGGGTCGCGTACAGAAGTTCTTGAAAGAGAACTGTCTCGTTGACCAGGAGTTCCAGTTCGGTGATGGCGACAAAGCTTCTGTTTCACAGTGGCTCGCTAAGCAGGACAAGGATCTCAAGATCGTTGACTTCAAGCGCTTCACCCTTTCTGCTGAGTAATCCGTAGATAGGCATTAAGCACAATCCGATATTATTGGAGGAGCATCCCATAAGGGTGCTCCTTTTTTGGTTATTATTAATCAACTTGAGTAGCATGCTGGAAATGTACAGTGGATATCACATGACGGATTGTGCTTTATACATGTTTCCCTGATATCGATAGGGTTTTTCCTATTATTGTTTATGAATTTCCCCTTGACTCTATTGTCATCTTTTCCGTATCTTTGCACCATCAGAAGTCAAACGATACGAGTTTGCGCTCACGTGCTGGCTCTGGAAGAGATAATAAACATGGTATAACCCAAACATCGAAGAGTTATGAAAAGAATGGTATTCGCAATGGCAACAATCCTGATGTTTGCCGTTGCTGCAAAAGCACAACGCCTCGAACATGCGAAGGATGAGGCCAGTTATATCACCCGAATAATGACAGCCGAACTCGGATTGACCCGTGTTCAGAGTCAAGAACTGTTGCGCATCAACCTTGTTTATCTGGATGGTATTAGCAGTTACCGTGACATAGAGGGTAGAGGATGTAAGAGTAGAGACAAAAAGATTAAGTCGTTGCTCAACAAACGTCAATGGCATCAATATAAAAACACCTATTATTTCTACCGTCCCATCTCTTGGCGTGACCATGCTTATGTGCACCATATCTATGCTAAGTATCCTAAGAACAACAGACATAAATACTGTAAGCATCAGGTAGATCGCAATTGGCGACAACAGGGTAATAACAGTCCCGAAGCTATTCGTCAGCGTCAGAAGATGCGCCGCCATGTGATGAATGGCGCAAGATAAAACCTCACATACATACAATCTTCAATAGAAAACATTTCTGGTCTTAATGACTGGAAAGTATCAGGATAAAATAAAATTAGTAGCTGTAAGAATGTAATAAGACCTCGGCATCCTATAAAGGGTGTCGAGGTCTTCACGTTATCTGATGACAGTTTAGTTTGTGTCTGTGTGTTATAGACTGTCCAGTCTTAATGATTCATTAGGGCCTTTATTTGCGATGCATATACCAGTCTTGTGAATTCTGACCGTCGCTTGTTGCCCACGATTTGAAGTTGGGAAACTCTTCATCAATCTTTTTGCCTTCTGTGGCAGGCACAAAGATTTTGCTGTGCTTGGGATCTGCGATGGACGGAAGGGAAATTTCGAGTGCAAAAGGATGATTTCCGCCTTTGTCACTCTTTGTCACTCTTTGAGCTGAAATTTAGCTTTATTTAACTTGTCTATAGACTCTTTTACATGAATTCTGCACAAAGAACAGCTAAACGCTTTTGAAGAGAGATGAGTGATCAATCAATAAGATAATGTTTCTTTTGCCTATAATAAATCCTAATTGGTTGTCTGACTATCTGTAAGTATCATTTACCGCAGATTGTTGCTTCGGCTCGCCTTGATAATGCTGTTTGTAATACTACCGAAAGGATGATGAGCAGTACGCCAAACCAGAATGCGCCATTGAGTTCTTGTCCTTCGTCGAAGAGCATCATGGCGAGTACGATGCTATAAAGCGGTTCGAGGTTATAGCTCAGATTGACGGTGAATGCTGATATGGTGCGTAGTGCTTGTAGCTGTGTGAGGAACGGACCGATGGTAAACACCGATGCAAACATCAATATCATGGCCCAGTCGATACCCGTAGGCAATAGTGTTGCGGTGGGGTAGAGGTGGAGATATATTGGCAGTATGACTGTCAGAGCGCCCCATCCTGCCAGCAATTCGTAGAGTAGCATGGTGCTGCTTGAGCGTCCGGTTTGCTGTTGTACACGTTTGCTGGTAATGGAGAATAAAGTGTAGAACAGCGATGAGAATGTACCGATGATGATACCTGTGCGATGTCTGGTATCCAGACCGAAGATGAGTAGGATGCCTGCCAGAGTGAGAAGACTGAGTGCCAGTTCATGCCACGACATGCGTCGGTGTCCGATGAGCGGTTCGATGATGGCAGTAAAGAATCCGTTGAGTGCGATACAGACCACAGCGATACTTACGTTTGATGCTTTGATACTGGCGTAGAACAATACCCAGTGAATAGCCAGCAGTATGCCACATCCAGCAATACGTGCAAGTTGGTGGCGTTCGGGTATGCTGACGCGGTGGTTCATGCGCATTACAATCCATAGTACGATGGCTGCAATAAGCATTCTATACCAAACTAAAGGAATCTCTGTTAGTGCGATGATACGCCCGAAGATACCGGTAGCTCCCGCCAACAGTATGCCGATGTGTAGTCTCAGATAGTTGTGTGGGTTGTTTTCTTGTGTCATATTAAGGCGTTTTTTGGATTTGCTGTAAGTTTGTTATTCCTTCTTTGTCGTCTTTACAGGTTTCTTATCGCTCATTTATCTCTTATAGAGCGTATAGTATTTATCGTAGCGTCCGTCTCGCACCACCGCCTTGAGCTTGGCATATTCGTTCAGCAGACTGTCTTTTTGAAGAATGGCTTGCGATTCGGGTTGGGCATAGATGCGTTCCATGGTTTTGCTCATGTTCAGACACTCTTTCAACGGGATATTTCCTGCCTCTGCATGCAATATCACCAGATTGACGAATGCCGAGATGAGGTAGTGTCTGTTGAGTGGGTCTTTGAATTTGGCGAATCTGTCGGCCTGATTCATCATCTTGTGGAAGTATAACTCAGAGCGTATCTCCGCTTCCTTATCACCCATACGTGAGAACTGATAGTTGGTCATACTCGTACGCATCTGGTGGTTTCGGTGCATGTTGGATATCATTGGGGTTTGTTTTGCAAAATTACACCTTATAATTGTAATGACCAAACATTTATTTGGTAATCTGCAAGACTAAGCGTGTTGCTGTTTTGTCTGACAGTTTGATACTATTCTCTATGACGACAATTTTTTTTCGGTTGTTGACAGAAAAAGGATAGATGCAGGATGGAAAATACAAAGAAAAAATGGACTGCTCCATCACCGGAGCAGTCCATGTTGAATCAAAAGTAATGAATTATTTGAAAATCAGTTGCGCAAATTGATAGATGCTTTCGCGCCATACAGGCCAAGTGTGACCGCCTGGGTACTCGTAGTAGTCGTATTTCAAACCCATTTCGTCAAAGCGTGCACGCATGGCTTTGCAGTTTTCATAGGCGATGTCTTCTTCTCCGCCCATTGACAGCCAAAGTTTCTTGAGGTTCTTATTGTAGATGGCAACCTTTTCTTTCAGCGTTTTGTAACATGCCTCCGTATCAATAAACGATGCCCAAGGTACTCGTTCTTTAAACCATCCCGAACTGAATACACCGGCATAGCTCACCAGGTCAGGACTTGACACCAAGGCGTTGAGTGTATGTATTCCACCCATTGACAGTCCGGCTAAGGCACGATACTTCATGCCTTTCTTCACTCGGAAGTTCTTCTCTACGAAAGGAATCCCCTCTTGTGTCCATTCGGCAGTAAAGTCGCTGGTGTTGCCATCCATCATCACTACAACCATTGGCACAGCCTTGCCATCGGCAATCAAGTTGTCGAGAATGATATCTGTCAGTCCTTGGTTGCTCCATCCGCGTTCGTCCTCACCGCCACCATGCTGCAGATAGAGCACGGGAAAGGTGGCTTTGGGATTGGTATCGTAGGCAGCAGGGGTATAGATATACATGGTTTTCCATTTGTTGTCAACCTTTGAGAAGTATCGTTTGCGGTGTACGTCGCCACGAGCAACATCACGTTGGGCAAAGCGTGGAGCTTTGATGTCATCATAGGGAATCTCTACACCGCTGGTCATCATCGAACAGCCATAGAACGATTCACTCTGCGGATCTGCCACACGTACTCCGTCTATTACGAGGAAATAGTAGTGGAATCCTTCGCTCTGCGGATCGGTCACACAAGTCCATATGCCATCACGGTCTTTATACATATCATATTTTCGTCCAAGGTCTATCTGCACATGTTTGGCAGTAGGAGCCTTGACGCGGAATACCACACGATGGTCGGCCAATACCTTAGGATACTGTTGTCCGCGGATATTCCACAGCGAAGGCTGTCCTTCTTGGTTAGCGAGTGCTTGCTTGGCTTTGGCCTCTTGTTGGAAGAACGTCACCATTTCGTTGAAGGTATTTTCGTTGAATGTCACAGGACCATGCTCGCCACCTTCCACGGTGATGAACTTTTCCAACCGTCCGTTTTTCTTCAGTGCCGCAGCAAAACGCTCGCTCTGACAGTAAGGCACTACGCTGTCGGAATTGCCATGTATGACGAGGAAACGAGGAATGTTTGGTGTGACGTAGCTGTAAGGACTGGTGAGTGAAATCATGTCAGGCATATCGGCAGGCGCACCACCTATCAGTGCGGCTTCTGGTGATTTGGCATCTTTTACAGTCTCGCAGCGTTCCATAGTTGCCATATCGATTGGTCCAAACCAATCCACTACAGCATCCACTTCACTGGAATAGTCTGTATAATGCCCTACATTGCCTTCGATATCTACCGTGGTCTTACCTACGGTGTGTGTCTTCATGTGGTTGGTTACACCAGCCAGCGATGACAGATGACCACCAGAAGAATATCCTGTGATGCCGATGAACGAGGTGTCGAGATGATAGTCCTCGGCATGGGCACGAATATAGCGGATGGCGGCTTTCACATCGTTGATCTGTGCAGGGAATTTTGCGTCAGCGCTACTACGATGGTTGATGCTTACTACGGCAAAGCCGGCATCCACCAGAGGTTTGCCGATTGATAGATAGCCCATGGCCTTCATGTTGTTGGCAAACCATGCGCTACCATATATTACCATCACCACTTTATACTTCTCATGACCTGTAGCAGGTAGATAGATGTCCAGTCGGTGAGCTTCCAAACTATCGCCTGCATAGTTCAAATCCTTGTACTGCGGATTGGTTTCGGGCATTTTGAATCCGCCTGATGCGCTCTGTGGCTGTGCCATCATCACGATGGCACAGCAGAGCATGAGTAATGATAAGATAGCTTTTTTCATTATAGTATTTTTGACTATATGCTTTATTTGAAGAGCAGCGGTGCCATAGTGTGCAGGGCACGGCGCCATGACAGAAACTCGTGGGCTGTGCCCTCAGAGATATGTCCCACAGCGTTGAAACCAGCTTCTTTCAAGCGAGCTGTTGAAGCGTTGATGGCTTCGGGACGCTCTTTGCTACCACAGCTTTGGAAGATCAGTTTCACCTCGCCCTTATCTTTCAGATCGGCAGGTTCATACTGTCCACCGCTCAGCAGTCCCCAGTATGCAAACACCTCTGGGCGGCGCATGGTGATGAGTTTGGTTTCAAAACCACCCATTGACAATCCTGCCATTGCACGATTGTTGCGGTCAGCCTTGGTCTGGAAATTGGCATCAATATAAGGAATGAGCTCATCCACCAATACGGTTTCAAACTCCTTGGCATCAAACTTATTGATATGTCCGAAGCGCACATCGTTGGTCATGCCGTAGGTCATCACAATGATAAACGGTTTGCACTTACCTTCTGCAATCAGGTTGTCCATTATCAGGTTGGCATGACCTTGGTTGCTCCAAGCTGTTTCGTCCTCGCCCCATCCGTGTTGCAGATAGAGCACAGGGAAGCGTTCTTTCTTGTTTTTGCCATACGTCGGTGGAGTATAGACAAAAGCGCGACGCACGGTGTTGGTGCTTTTTGAGGGGAACAATACCTGTTGTACATGACCATGAGCCACATTCATGCGGTTTTCATAGAATGCTTGATCGTGGGCAGGAATCTCAATACCACTCTCCCAACGGCATGAACCATAGTAGTTGTTGGCACCTGGGTCGTTTACCACAGCACCATCAATGGTCAGGTGATAATAGTGGAAACCTTCATCCATAGGACCTTCTGTAGTTCCAGTCCATACGCCGTCCTTGTCTTTGCGCAGTACTGTACCGCCACGACCACCTAATCCGAGACTTACAATAACAGATTTGGCATCTGGAGCGACAATGCGGAAACGGGCATAACCCTCAGAGTTGACCATAGGATACTGTTGTCCAGGCTGGTTCTTTGAACTGGGTACAAAGTCTTCCTTAGGCTGATGTTGGTCGAGTGCAACATTGAAGTCCTTCACTACGCTATATACCTTCTTGGCTTTGTAGTTTGCATCAAAGAGCAACGGATGGTTGTTCACGCCAAGCCAGGAGTCGCGGTCAGAAAGATTCCAAAATGTTACGTTGTCAATCACGTCCTTGTGTTTGCGCAATACGCGGAACACACGTGCATACTGGTCTTCCTGCAGTGCAGCAATATATGCGGGCTGTGCAACGGCTTGACCACGTGAGAACTGCAACTGTCCACCCATTTCCTCATTGGTACGGATGTCGAGTTCGGTGATGTGGATATGTTTTACCAACTGAGAATATTTGGTCAGTGCAGCATCAACATCCTTTTCCGATGGTCCATAGATGTTGTAGTGCCCCTGCATACCAATACCAGTGATAGGTACACCGGCATCCTGCATCTTCTTCACCATATTGTATATTCGCTCACACTTCTTGGGGTCTGCAGCGTTGTAGTCGTTATAGAACAGCAGAGCGTTGGGGTCTGCCTCATGGGCATATTCAAAAGCTTTGGCAATAAATTCATCGCCACAAAGTTTGAACAGACGACTTTGGCGATAGGGAGAAGGCTCCTGTCCAGGACGGAAGCGCATCATGTTGTTGTCGTTCATGGCTTCGTTGACCACATCCCATGCATATACAATGTCCTTATATCTGTTGACCACTGTATGGATATGTTCGCGCAAGCGTTGGTAGAACACCTCTTTTTTCACTTCCTTACCTTTTTTATCGGTAAACATCCAGTCGGAGAACTGGCTGTGCCAAACCAGACAATGTCCGCGCAGTTTGATACCATTCTGTCGGCAGAAGTTGGCAATACTGTCTGCAGCCCCCCAGTTCCATACACCTTCTTTCGGGTGTACCGATACAGGTTTCATATCATTCTCGGCAGTCACACTGTTAAATTCGCGCTTGATCAGTGCGATTTGTTCAGGCTGTGCAATATTGTGCTTATTGACAGCCACACCAATAGTGAAATAGTCTTTGTAGGCATCTTTCAAACCCTGTGCCTGAGCGGTTGTTGCGCTGATTGCAGCAAGAGCAACCCATACAATCTTTTGTTTGATCTTCATGTCTTTAGTTTAATTGTTTTAGGATGATGCAAAGATACATATAAAATATGTAGTAATGGTCATGCGGTGTAACACATTCTTTTTCGGTTCTTTCATTTCTGCTGGTTGAGATAATAGATAAAGATGTTGAAATGGTGTGTGGGATGGAATCGGAAGCAAGTGTAGATGTCCTGATATTGATTATTCTTGAATAAGAAGACAAAAACAACGAGTCCACGAAACATGGTTTCCGTGGACTCGTTTCGTATGATAGCGTGAGTGCTTTCTGCTTGAAGTTTAGTTTTTCTTTGTCAGCACATAGTGTTTAGCCATTTCTCCTTCAGGCTCGTTGCCGAGCGAATCGGTCATGATAAGGCTATTGTCATCCTTAACCTTGTAGTAAGAGGCCTCACCACTTGATGGGCGGATAATCTCAATCACATGATTTGCTGATACCTTGAAGATGCCACTTGCCTCGTCGTGTCCATCCTTGCGGTCAATGTAGTCGGCAGCATACTGGTAAGTGCTATCGCTGTTGAGTGTCAAGACAGTCTTGATTCCTGGGCAATCTGCTGCGGGGAGTGTTCCCTCATAGGTGCCCGCAATCGATTCGATAGCAATGCCATCAGCCTGCAGCGAATCACTCTCTACACAGCTGAGGCTATCTGTATCAGTTTTCTGACCTGTTGTCTTGTTGCCATTGCATGAAACAACAAACATTGCAGCAATAACGGCTACTGCTAAAATAATTGTCTTTTTCATATTTTATACACTTTGTTTTGATAAATAGTCAAGGGTAATCCACACTTTTCCTGATGAAGTTCCCGTTTCATCATCTAATGAGTGGGATTGTTGTATGTGGAAGTTTATGTGGAGTAGGAGGGTGTTGCACCTGTATTGTTATTCATCCCAATAGCGAATCTTGCGTGTCTGCACCACGTTGGTAGATTGGCTTTGTGCATCTTTCTCCCAATACACGATGTTAAGTTGGTTGCGTGTCCAGTTGCCGTCATCGTCGTGGGCGGTATATTCATTGCGCATATTGACCGACATCAGACACTCCTTCTGTTCATTATAAACCTTTTGACTCTCGTTGAGTATTTCGTTCTTTTCGTTGTAGATATACTCATTGACATAGGTGATGGCAGCTTTCTCGTTGGTCAGTGTGCGGCGCACCAGTCTGTTTCTGTCATCATACTCATAACTGATGCTGCTTGTGCCGTTGCGTTCCAGCATCTTCGCCTTTGTCAGATAACCATATTCATTATATATGCGCTCCATGATGTCAGGATTCTCCATCTTGCCGTCTCGTGCGAAACGCTCCATGGCATTCTCCGACACCGGATTGGTGGTCATCACCTCTTGCACCTTGCCTTTCAGTCCCAACAGTACCGCATCTTTATAAAAAGGAGTAGTAGGTTGGAAGAAGATATTGATATCCGAAGCCCCATCGTTGTTTTTAGTGACAGACACTTTCACATTGCCATAGTCGTTGAAGAAATAGTATGATCCGTTTCGTGTGGTATAGTTGCCATAGTCTTGCGACAGTTTGCGGAGGAAATAAGCCGTATTGCGGTTCATCATCTCTTTGGTACGATAGGGTCCCACGGTGAAATACATCGATTCAACCCGTTTGGTGTCTTTATCGGCACTAACCATCAGTTTGGCACGTATGCCATAGAAGTTTCCCCGGAAATAATAGTCTTCGCCATCTCCCGAATCTCCCCATGGTGTGAAGTTTTTCTCTTGTATGCGTACAAGGAACGAATCGACCGCTCCCTCGATGGGCACACCCATAAAGTCGAGGCAGCGCACATCTGTAGTCTGTGCCTTTCCGCTGGCAAGTGATAGCCAGACCATTAGTGTTATGATGCAGTATCTAACCATTTTCCGTGCAAAGATAGTGCAAACCGAGAGAAATACAAAGAGAAACGTAGTTTTTCTTTTATTTCCGAGGTGCAGCCTATCGAAGAAGCATAGCTTCAAAGATACGATTAAGTGAGCGAAAAGCAAAAGAAAAAGCATTTTTTCTTCTGCTTTGCCGAACGTGAGTATCTTGGGGCTGCAAGTCCAAAGATAGTGCAAACCGAGAGAAGTACAAAGAAAAAACACTTTTTTCTTTGTACTTCCGAGGTGTAGCCTATCTAAGCAATGAGATTGCAGAGATACGATTAAGTGAGCGAAAAGCAAAAGAAAAAGCATTTTTTCTTCTGCTTTGCCGAACGTGAGTATCTTGGGGCTGTAGGTCCAAAGCTAATGCAAATCGAATGCAGAATAGCAAGCTTGCTTAAATATTATGCTTAAAAAAACATAATAACCCAATTGTTTTGCTATGTTTATTTGGATGTATGTGTCAAAAAGTGTATCTTTGTGATGGTTTTATGTGTCAGAAAGTGTAAGATATTACCATTGCTATGTGTCTAAAAGTGTAAATCTATGAAAAGAAAGATATATACTCAGCTTGTAGATTGGAAGAACCAAGAGCGTCGTAAGCCATTGGTATTAAATGGAGTAAGACAATGTGGGAAAACCTATATTCTAAAAGAATCCTTTTGCAGTCTTGATGCTCAGGTATTTCTTGAAAGGTTTGGTATAATAGCCATAGTATTCCTGTTGCCCTCATCTTTCGCGTGATGTTCACGCGCGTATGCGCATGCGCGATGTGTTGTTTTTTCGACCACCGACCACCCGTGATGGTTATGTTTCTGAGTAGTAAAGACTTATATGGTGTTCGATGTTGTGGAATCGACCACCGATCGACCACCAACTATATTTTTCTTTCCCTGGTAGTCTGACATGTTTGAATCGATTGCCTATCGTTGGAAACTACATTTACCTAATGTTTGACACAACTCTTTCGCAATGTTTGAAATCACTTTTACCCAACGTTTGATATAACTCTTTTCAACGTTTGACACAACCATTATCCAACGTTTGACAAAACTATTATCCAACGTTTGACAAAACTATTATCCAACGTTTGATAATACTATTATCCAACGTTTGAAACAACCATTATCCAACGTTAGATAAAACTTTTGTCAGGCGTTAGAAAAACGCTGAAAAAAACAAGTGTAGCATTTACATTGATACCAGTTCGTGTGGAAACTATCGTTAGGGCTATCCAAAAACAAGAGAATAGCGATTCCTATGTGTCTACGAATAGATTGTGTCGTAGTTATTTTTCGTGCGTGAATAATGCATATGAAATCCCCCCATATCTATATGTCAACCCACACGAAGAAGTGTATGGATGAACATATAGTTATGGGTGGCACGATTTTCAACGAACCGATATTACATCGTTGCTCCGAATCTGGCGCTTGGCAGTGGAGCTGTGAAGTAGTAGTTCTGATCGTTGTTGTTATCCAAGAAAACTACCTTTTTCATGCCAAAGAAAGGAATGCCGTTGGGGAAAAGGCGAGCAAAATCGGTAACACCGCCAGAGCGTGCAGGACTTTCGGCTTTCACGTCGAAGTTCCATGCCTTGTCGAAGGCGAGTGGAGCACCTTTTTCCACATCATCTGATTCGCAATTGATATTCATGTTACTGCTTTGTTTGAAATTTTCGAATAGTGGGTCGAGTTGTCCGGCAACGCCGCTCTTGATGTCGGTATCAAACCAAATGCCGAGTGAAGCCCCTTTCTCCATTTGTTTCACACCCGTTTCTGTTGAGGCGAAATAATAGTTGGGAGTGAGTCGGCTGTGCTCCATATCTGCACCGTCCTGCTTAGGTTGTTTCAGTCCGAAGCGTGAATCGTAGATCAAATTGTTGACGAAAATGGGCTTTGCAGCCTTCTCGACCCATACCGAACCGCCTTTTGTGTTTTTGGCGCGACGCCATCCACAATCTACAACCGTATTGTTATATACGGTCATTTCGGTGAGAGGAATCACCTCGCTGTTACCCGCATTTGAGAGTTTGAAAGCATTGGTGCAGGCATTGTAGATGATATTGTTAGCCACATCAAATTTGCATCCAGCCTTCACGTTGATAGCTTCGCCACCATCGGTCTTGTTTCCGCAATCAGCAAAGATGCTGTTGACAATGACGGCATTGCCGCCAGTAAAGTAGGTTAGGTCGTTGTAGGCATCGTGGAAGAAACTGTTTGCAATCACAAACTTACCGTTTACATTGCAAAAATGGAAGGCAGGCACACCGCCATCGATAGTAGTTTTGAAGAGTTTTCTTTGAAACGAGATGGAGTTTTCTGTAGGTGTTGCTCCTGCGTAGGCTATCTCTACATGGTTGAGCACCACTTCTTCCGAATTGTATCCGCAGATGATACCACCCCATGCCTCAGGTTTCTTGTCGTCTGAAGTAAACACAACGGGCTTCTCGGCAGTACCCATACAGTAGAGGTTGCCCAATACCACGATTTCGATGGGCACTTGCACTTCAGCCTTGCAAGTGACAGTCACACCCGGTTCGATGTAGAGCGAAGTGCCTTCCGGAATTTCTATGCTCTCGGTCAGCGTAGTGTCTTTGGTCCATACCAGCGACCCTATGGGGTATTCGGCAAACGATGTTTTGATGGCATCGGTAGAACCTTGGTTATTGTTATCCTGATTGTTGTTGTTTACGTAATCGTATGGATTGATATTGTCGTTCTCGCATGCTGTTGAGAACACTGTCGTTGCCATGATCAACATGCAGGCGAAAGTATTTATCTGTTTCATATTTGTTCTTGTTTTTTATAGTTTATATCTTACTCCCAAAAGGAATGTTCTGCCGTATTTATACGTACCTACGATGGTCTTATCACTCTGCTGTCCCTCATATTCAAGGTTGGCAGGGTTCACCGTCTTGAGGTATCTCTCTCGTTTGGCATCGAGCAGATTGTTGGCTTTGAAGAAGATAGAGAATCCGTTCTTGAATTGTTTTTCGGCGCTAAGATCGAGTCCAAACATGGCTTTGTCCCATTGGTCGGCATCTTTGAAAGGTGATACCAATGCCAGTTTGGTGCCAGTGAACGAAGCCGCGAGTTGTCCATTCCATCCGTGTTCGGTATCCTTATACAGCAGAGAGAGGTTGGCGGTGTGTGGAGCCTGATTTACCAGAGGTCGGGTCTGGGTCACTCCCGTCTTATATTCCGCGCTGCCTTCTTGATATTCACGCTTTGATGTGGTGATTCTCGAATAGGTATAGGTGTAGTTTGCCTTTATACCAAAGTGGCGGATATACTTGATGACGTCGATTTCGAAACCCATGTTTTTGGCATTTCCCAAATTGTCGGGCATATAGTAGGCATCGGTTCCCGCACCAATCTTACCGTCGGAAGTGACAAACACCTGTTCGATAGGATCCTTCAGGTATTTATAGAATACACCAGCCAGTATCTGCTCATTCTTTGACGGAAACCACTCCCATCGCAAGTCGATATTGTCGATGCGTGCTCGCTTCAGATTAGGATTACCCTTCTCCTGATATTCCTCGCCCTGAATCTGATAAGGCACAATCTCGTAGAATCCAGGTCGGTTGATGGAACGATAGTAGGATAGACGCACATTCATCTTTTGTGTAGGTGTCCACTTGATATTGGCAGAGGGCAGATAGTCCCAGTAGCTCTGTTCTCCCACCTGTCCCATGTTGCGGAAGTGTTGCAGCATGGTGTATATCTGGTTGGTGTGTTCTGCGCGGAAACCAACATTCATCTCGCCCAATTGACTCTTCATGGTCACCATGGCATAGGCTCCACCGATATGTTCCTTAGAGTCGTAGTTGAGTTGTGAGGCTTGCGAGTATGGAGTTCTGCATGTCCATTCGATATGGCCAAACTGCTCCAGACTATTGTCATCCAACGTCAGTTCGGTATCGGCAGGATTGAAGATGTAGGAATAGTATCTGTTGCTGCGTTCCTTGCGACGATACTGCCCACCAGTTTTCCAAATAGCTTCCATATCGTTTCCGAAACGGGTGTTGTAAGTGAGGTTGATGTATCCAGCCCAATCGGTATCTCTGTTGTGTTGGAATCGGCGTTCCGCATTTTTTGGATACGTCTTGCTAATGGTCTTGTTGGGCGACCAGATCGAGCCGGAAACGGCATCCCCCTCTGTGTTGTCGGTAGTCACCGTGTTGCTCAGTGTGGCGTAGGTTCTATCGGGATCCTCCTCTTTGGCTTGAGAAAAAATTCCCGCCCAGTCGATGGTGAAATCCTTGGTGAGATGGTGAGTGCCCTTCAGATTGGTGGCAAAAATGCTTTGCGTGGTAGAGGTAGATCGCATCTCGTCATCTTGCGTATAACTGTTTTCGCCGATATATTCAGTACCGATGCCATTGCTGTATCTGATACCTTTGGAGTTGGTATGCACATACATATTATACCATTCCAACTTGTGACCAGGCAAAGTCAGGTCCAGTTTGGCATGAACACCCGTATTCAAATCGTGGATGCTGTAGTAGCGGTGTTGCAGCTTGGAAATATACATGGCCTGTTCGCCCGAAGCCATCTTTACAGAATTATAAGTGCGCTCAGTCCCCCGGAAGGTGTTTTGTATGCTACCTGCAACTATCACGCCCAAGCGGTCTTTCCAGAAGCGATTGCCTATGCTGATGCCACCAATGAAGTTGGGACTTGGAGCGGAGTGACTCTTTAGTTGCATCGGACCATTCTTAAAGTCGCTCATGCTTGCCTTGTATTCCGAACCGAAAGCCTCGTAAGGCGACTTGTGGGTATAGTCAGAACGGTTGCTTGTGAGATAGTCTCTGCCGTCTTTCCAGAAGTAATCGCTCGCTCCAATGGCAGCATTGGCTTGGAGCTGAAAACGTGAAGGAGCGTCCTTCATGACCATATCGACCACTCCACCGGCAGCATCACCTTCCATGTCGGCAGTCAACGACTTCGATACTACGAGGCGATCCATCAGGTCGCTTGGGAAGATGTTCAACGGGATGTAGCGGTTCTTGTCATCGGGACTTGGAATCTTCACCCCGTTCACAAGCGTGTAATTGTAGCGCTTGTCCATGCCACGGAGAATGGCATAAGAAGCCTCACCCGACGCATCGCGCTCCATCGTGACACCCGATACGCGCTGAAGCACACTGGCCACATTGACGTCGGGAGACAGTTGGATGCTCTGCTGGCTAATCACGTTGAGCACATTGCCAGCCGTCTTTACGGTTTCTACGGCACTACGGTCGGAGCGATATTCGCGATGGCCCGTCACCACCACTTCGCCAAGTTCCTTCTGATCTTCAGTCATCGGAATGTCGAGTTTGTCTTTCTTGGCAACATCCACCACAATCTCCTGAGTCTTGTAGGCAATGTAGGAAACGATAAGGGTGAACTTTCCCTTGTTGGGCAATTCATGCAGGGTGAAAGTTCCGTCGAGGCCTGTAGTGGTGGTCACTTCAGGCAACTCTTTCACTCGGATCACAGTTCCGATGAGCGGTTCGCCCGTTTTGTTGTCCTTGACAGATCCATCCAGCGTATGGGCTTGGATAGTAGCAGTCACGGCGGCAAGCAATGCCGCACTGATTAAAAATCTTTTCATCTCAATATATGTTTCAGTAGAATACTTCTCTCTGCTTCCTTTTATTTGCTTTTTTCTATCGTGTGAATCACTTTGCCCTCTTTGTCAATCATCGACATGCGGAGCTGATTCTTGTCGGCTGTGATGACAGAAAAACCATCGGCAGAACTGCAAAATACGGTGCCGTCGATAGGTTTTACTGGGCGTGCCAACGACGACGATGAGTTGACCACATAGTCGATAGCATCTCCTTTCTTCTCGATATGCTGGAAATTATGGATGTGTCCGCAGGCGTAAATTGCCACATTATTATATTTATGGAGCACAGGCAACAGGCGCTTCTGCATATCAAGACGCTCGGTTTCCTTCTTGCCTGTCTCGGCGTAGATGGGGTGGTGACCCACCACGACGACCCAGTCTTCGTGGGCATTCTTTAGCGTTTCGTCGAGCCAAGAGATTTGCGCTTGCATATCCTCCTTACAGGCGTCGGGGTATGTGTCGGCATTCTTGCGATAAGAATCGATAAGGGGTGTGGTGTCGAGGAATACGATGCGTATGGTGGTATTCTTATGTGAAAACACCTTTGTGTAGTATTTGGCAGGCATCATCCAACGGCGGCTCACCTTGCCATAGTTGAGGAAAGCCTCGGTATTGCCCCGATATTCATGGTTGCCGCAAACAGGAAACCAGTCGAGCATGAGGTCGGGATGGGAGTAGATCAACTCGTAATTGGTCATCCAAAGTGGGTCTTGCAATGATGCCACTCCATTGAAATGATGGATATCGCCCACGGCAAGTACTGCTTCCGGATCTACCACATCAGCCATTTCGCCCATCAGTTCGGCAATCGGCTTTTGGTCGTAATAGCCATTCCGACCCATGTCGTTGGTCATATAAAGTGTGATTTCACCTTTCAACTTCTCCCATTCTGTGGCATTTTGTGCTTGCGCCTGCACGTTGGCAAGCATCAGACAGACAGTCATCAGCATCATGGCAACTCTATTGCCGCATGCTCTCATTACATTGTTTCTCATTTTATTTCTCTTTTAAAATTGATTTTATCCTCATCTAAGTAGTGTTCCGAAATACCGATATATGCTATTAAAGCACCCGAATCTCAAACCCATTCATGGTGGGTGAAATGCGAGTGCAAAGGTAGTGGGACGATGTGTCAAACGCGTTACGAGTGTTTGAACATCTTGATAAAGTCGTGTAACAATACTGTTACAAGTCAGAGAAAGAACAGTCGCGATGTTACAAATCTGCAATTACAGGTGGTCAATTTGCCACAAAACATCATACTTTTGATGGAAATGTCTTAGTTCTCGATATTTTTATTTAATTTTGCAACGATAAGCAATCAACATATACATTATCTATAATAAGCATACACTATGAAGATATTCGCCGTTGGCATGAACTACCTCCAGCATACCGAAGAACTGGACGGAAAGGCATATAAACCAGAAAAGCCTGTGATATTTACCAAGGCTGATTCGGCTTTGTTGAAAGACCACAAGCCTTTCTTTATTCCTGACTGGAGCTGTCAGGTGGACTATGAAACAGAATTGGTGGTGCGCATCTGCCGATTGGGAAAGAGTATTCCAGAACGCTTCGCTCACAGATACTATGATGCCGTGACCGTGGGAATCGATTTTACAGCCCGTGATCTGCAGCGCGAAGCACGCGAGAAAGGATTGCCCTGGGAACTCTGCAAGGGCTTCGACGGCTCGGCGGTTATTGGCGACTGGGTCGATGTGGAGAAGTTTCGCGACATCCAGGCACTCCATTTCCATCTCGACATCAATGGCAAGACGGTGCAGGAAGGCTGTTCAAGCGATATGATCTATCGTGTTGACGAACTCATTGCCTATATCTCACAATATTTCACACTGAAAACTGGCGACCTGCTCTATACGGGTACACCTGTTGGAGTGGGACCCGTGCATATCGACGACCATTTGGAAGGATGGATAGAAGAACGAAAAGTATTGGAATTCAACTGTAAGTAGATGAAACACGCATGGCTGAGTCTTATCGTGTTGCTCGTGTTGCTGACACCTTGTCGCGCACAACGCACCATCAACCTGACGGCTTCTGAGGTCAGGATCGACTCTGTATTGCCACGCGTAAGCTATTCCATTCCACTCTGTGGCGCATACCTCGACTCCGTATATACAGTAAGTCTCGACTATCCCGAATTCATCCCGATGGGTAATGCCGATGTGCAGCGCCTGCGGAAAATTACAGACGCATCGTTGCCGCGTATTCCACGCATATCCCAACAACTCAGCGTCGCACGTAAAAAAGGAAGCCTTGAAGTTTCTTTCGTACCGTTGGTGAAGCGCGGACGCAAGCTCCAGAAACTCGTGAGCTTTGTGCTTCGCATCGATGCCAAAGCCAAACCGGCACGCAACCGCACACAACAATCTGCCGCAGCACCTGTCAATCGCTATGCCGACCACTCGGTATTGGCAGAAGGGCGATGGGTGAAAATCAGCGTGCCTGCCTCAGGCATCTATCAGTTGACCGACAAACTGCTGCGAAATGCAGGATTTGCAGATCCATCGCGCGTTAAAGTCTATGGCTATGGTGGTGCCTTGCAGCCTGAATGGCTGACGGCAGACTATCTGCAAACCACCGACGATTTGCATGAAGTGGCAACCTGTCGCCTTTTCGATGGGCGTTGCCTGTTGATGGCAACAGGCCCTGTGACGTGGGACAGCAACCATCAGCGCATCCGTAATCCCTATGCCAATTACGGTTGTTATTTCTTGACAGAGGGCGACAACCCACTTACAATCGATACAGAAGCCTTTTTGACCAACTGGCAATCGCATGCCGACCGCACGCATACGCTCTATGAGGTTGATGACTATGCATGGTATCAAGGTGGCAGAAATCTCTATGATGCCACGCGTATCACAGCCGCCAATCCTCGCAGTATCACCCTGCAAGGTGCACAAGACCACGATACCGGATCTCTGACTGTGACGCTCTCTGCCGACCAAGCCACTGCTGTGATGGTGGGAGTCAATGGGCAGAACGTGGGACAACTGGCGGTGGTATCGCGTGGCGAATACGATGAGATGCGTACTGCCACCGCAACTTTTCCCGTGACCGAACTGCTTGCAGCCAACAATAAAGTGACGCTCACGCCCGTCAATGCTCAGGCTGTGGTGCGTCTCGATCATATCTCGCTCTATCATGCTACACCGGAGGCTACACCCAATCTCGCTTCCGCAACATTTCCTGCACCAGACATTGTGGGACTGGTCAATAATCAGAACCTCCATGCCGACGGTCCTGCCGATATGATTATCATCATTCCTGCCGACCGTAAGATGCAGGAACAAGCCCAACGGTTGGCTGATTGGCACGAAACCCACGATACCCTTCGCGTGCGCATCGTTGCGGCCGACCAACTTTACAACGAGTTCAGTAGTGGCACACCCGATGCCAATGCCTACCGCCGCTATCTTAAAATGCTCTACGACCGCGCCACAACAGAGGCTGACCAACCGCGCTTTCTGTTGCTGATGGGGGATGGAGCATGGGATAATCGCATGCTTACCACCACTTGGCGAGGGTATCAGCCTGATCAGTTCCTACTCTGTTATGAGAGCGATAACTCCTATAGCCGTACCGGCAGCTATGTCTGCGATGACTATTTTACGCTCCTTGACGATGGCGAAGGTGCTAATCTCTTGGGTAGCGACAAGAGTGATGTGGCTGTAGGCCGCCTGCCCGTGCGTACTGTGAGTCAGGCGGAGGCGGTAGTGGATAAGATTATTGCCTATGCAGACAATCGCGATGTGGGCAGTTGGCAGAATCTTATTGTCGTGATGGGCGACGACGGCAACGAAAACCAGCACATGGAAGATGCCGATGATGTGGCGAAACAAGTCGAACACCAACAGCCTTCTGTCCAAGTGAGGCGCATTCTTTGGGATGCCTATCAGCGCACATCGTCTGCCACATCTAACAGTTATCCCGATGTGACACGGCAGATACGTCAACTGATGAATACCGGAGCACTCGTCATGAACTATTCCGGTCATGGCGCTGCAACAAGCCTATCCCATGAGAAGGTGGTGGATGTTACCGATTTCGCCAATGCCGTTTCCAGTCATCTGCCCCTTTGGGTTGCTGCCACGTGTGATATTATGCCCTTCGACGGACAGACAGAGAATATCGGTGAGACCGCACTGCTTAATCCCCATGGTGGCGCCATTGCCTTTTACGGTACCACGCGCACCGTCTTCCAGTCGTATAACCGCCTGATGAACCAGACCTTCATGCGTCATTTGCTCCATATTTCCGATGGGCGCCCCATGCCTATTGGTGAGGCTGTGCGCCGAGCAAAGAACGAATTGATAACTACCGGAGGCGACCTTACCGCCAACAAACTACAGTTTCTCCTACTTGGCGATCCTGCTTTGCGCTTGTCGCTCCCCGTCAGAAAGGTGCTTATCGATAGCATCAACGGTGTGGCTTTGACAGATACCGACCGTCCGATATCACTCTCTGCCGGTACTCCAGTCAAGGTTTGTGGTCATGTGCAGCAGGGGGAGGGGGCTGATCCTGCTTTCAATGGACAGATCACCGCCACGGTATGTGATGCTGCAGAGACGGTGGTGTGCCGACGAAACGATTCGTCACAGGCACAGAAAGCCTTTGTATATACCGACCACACCCATACTTTGTTTACTGGAAGTGATAGCATCCGGCAGGGTGTGTTCTCGTTTTCCTTCACCGTGCCACGTGACATCAGCTATTCCGATGCCATAGGACTCCTGCATGTCTATGCGGTGAATACCGACCGCACACAGACTGCCAATGGACATTGCACCCGTTTTACTCTGGGCGGAACCGATGCCAATACCGATGATAACGAGGGCCCCGAAGTATATTGCTATCTCAATAGTAGCGACTTTGTGGATGGAGGGCGCGTCAATCCCACTCCTTATTTCATAGCCGAACTGGAAGATGCCAGCGGTATCAATGCCGCAGGCAATGGTTTGGGCCACAACCTGACCTTGGTGATTGACGGACAAACCACACAGACTTACAACCTCAACGATTATTTCGCTTATGATTTCGGTAGCCACACCCGTGGCACGGTAGGCTTTAGCATTCCCCAGTTGACAGCGGGCGACCACCATTTGATGTTCCGCGCTTGGGATATGCAAAACAATGTCACCACCCGCGAACTCAACTTCCGTGTGGTAGAAGGCCTTGCTCCTGGAGTGTTCGAAGTGGAAACCACACGCAATCCTGCCACTACTACTACCGGTTTCCGTATCATTCACGACCGTGTGGGTACAGCGCTCGACATCAGTATTGAGGTATTTGACATGGCAGGGCGCATGCTTTGGCAGCATCGCCAACAGGCAACACCATCAGACCGAAGTCTTACCATCGACTGGGATTTGTCTGCCAGTAACGGGCATCGTCTCTCTACCGGAGTCTATCTCTATCGGGTGCGCTTGGGTAGTACGGGAGGACAACAGGTGTCGAAAACCAAGAAACTGATAGTGTTGAGCAATAAATAACGCATGGCTACGTTATATTGATGATGAACAAAGTAAAGATTCTCCTTATAGCCATGTTGATGGCAACGGCAGCAAACGGTTGGGCGCAAGACGGCAAAAGTCAGTTCAACCCCATTGACCATGCCGTCATATCACAGACCATTGCACCTGATGCACGTGCGGCAGGTATGGGTGATGTGGGTGCTGCCACCGATCCTGATGTCAACTCACAATACTGGAACCCCGCTAAATATCCCTTCTGTATCAGTAGGGCAGGCATAGCGCTCAACTATACGCCATGGCTCCGACAGTTGGTCAACGATATCGATTTGGCATATCTGTCAGGTTACTATCGCATCGGCGACTATTCCGCTATATCTGGTTCGTTGCGCTATTTCTCCTTGGGTGAAGTTTATACCGGCAGTGGTGACGATGCCATGACGGTGAAACCCTATGAGATGTCGCTCGATGTGGCATATTCGCTCATGCTCAGCGAACGCTTTTCTATTGCTGCCGCCATACGTTGGCTCTATAGTGATCTGCGTTACGACTATAGCGAAGACGCTTCGCCAGCATCGGCAGTGGCAGCCGATTTGGCATGCTACTATAACAACTACATCAATATCGGACAGCGCGAATGTCAGTTGGGACTGGGTCTGAACATCTCCAATATCGGTAGTAAGATTACCTATTTCGGCGATGAACGATCCAACTTCCTACCTGCCAATATGCGTCTGGGCGCTTCGCTGATGGTGCCTGTCGATGAGTATAACCGCTTTACCATAGCTGCAGATGCCAATAAACTATTGGTACCGACGGTGCCCAAACAAAACGAAGGCGAGAGCAAAGAGGAGTATGAACAGCGTGTCACCGATGAATACAACAATGTGAGTGCCATTTCCGGCATCTTCAAGAGCTTCCATGATGCACCTGGCGGACTGAAAGAGGAGTTGCAAGAGATACAGTGGAGTGTCGGTGCTGAGTATGTTTACCATGATCAGTTCACACTGCGTGCAGGCTATCACCATCAGAGTGAGAACAAAGGCAACTTGAAATATTTCACTGTGGGAGGCGGTTTTCGCATGAATGTCTTTTCGCTCGATGTGGGATATGTCATTGCCACAGCCAAAAGCAATCCGCTCGACCAGACCTTGCGCTTCACACTGGCATTTGATATGGACGGTATCAAGGACCTCTTCAAACGATAAATCTACACCAAATATAATACAGACAAACAACTATGATACGAGTAGGAATGGGATATGATGTCCATCAGTTGGTCAGCGGACGCGACCTTTGGATGGGCGGCATCAAGATAGAACACACCATGGGACTGTTGGGACATAGCGATGCTGATGTGCTGATACATGCCATCTGCGATGCCATATTGGGTGCAGCCAATATGCGCGACATCGGTTTTCATTTTCCAGATACCAGCAGCGAAACTGAGGGAATGGATAGCAAGATTATCCTCCGCAAGACTATTGAACTGATTGCCACCAAAGGGTATCGGTTAGTAAACATCGATGCCACTATCTGTGCCCAGCGTCCGAAGATGAATCCGCATATTCCTGCCATGCAACAATGTATGGCAGATGTTATCGGTACCGATCCCGATAATATTTCTATCAAGGCCACCACTACCGAGCGTTTAGGATTTACTGGCCGTGAGGAGGGTATCTCTGCCTATGCCGTGGCGCTGATAGAAAAGTAATGGCGATTGTTTGGGCAATCCCTTTCAACTATCTGTAGGCAGATCTTTTTATTTCTTTATCACTGCTCTTATTACAAACCAAAGGTGGCACAGCAGTGTGGAAACAAATCCATAATGGTTGCGCATGACTGTGAAACGCTCACGGAGCGAGGCACGGTGATGTTGTGTGGTATTGCCGCCATCCATAAAGTCGGATAGAATTTGATGGCTGTTGACAATAGGTAGATGTCGCTTCTCCGCATCTTTCATCAGTCGGATACACCAATCTACATCGGCAGAGTGGCGGTACTGCAGATTGTAATGATGCTGTTGCGCCACATCCGTGCGGGCATAAAACGACTGGTGACATACCAACATGCCCCATCGGAACGATCGCCAAGAGAGTTGGTGGGGTGGGCGAAGTCTTCGTAATCGTAGGAAATGGCCTTGCTCATCCACTATTGCTGTATCTCCATAGACCACTGCAGGCAGTGGGGCAGAGGTGTTGCCGGCTGTCTGTAGGTCTATCGTCTGACAAACAGTCTGTAGGGTGTCGTCGGCATGAAACACGTCGCCAGCATTGAGAAATACCAGATAATCGCCCGTTGCCTTCGCCATTCCTTTGTTCATGGCGTCATAGATACCCTTGTCGGGTTCCGACTGGATGACTACGGGATAATTCTTGCCCTCGGCATAGCGATGCGCTATGGCGAGGGTATCGTCTTTCGATGCACCGTCTATAATAAGGTGCTCGATATGCTGATATGTCTGATGCGCCACACTGTCGAGGGTGCGTTGCAACACCGTAGCAGCGTTGTAGGTGATGGTGATGACGCTGATGGTAATGGTCTGTTGCATGAATAATAGTGGAAATTATTGTTTGGCTGTGGTCGGACGCATAGCGTTTTCATAAACCTGAATATACTGTCGTGCCACACGCTGGTGTGAATAGCAGCGTGCCACCTTGTCGAGACACGCTTTGCCAACGGCAGTCGGATCGGCTTCAGATAGTGCCCAGCGAATGCCATTGGCAAGGTCTTCACCACTGCAATAGTCTGCTACATAGCCATTCTGCTGATGGTCAATCTCTTCGGGAATACCTCCGATGCGGAATCCTACGCTGGGCAACCCACATGCCATAGCCTCCATGATAGTGTTGGGAAGATTCTCCGAGAGTGAAGGCAATACAAAGACGTCGGCAGCCTGATAGACACTGACGATGCGTTGCTCGTTGCTGATATAGCCCAGTGGGTAGGAACGGAACGGCAACTGCGCCACTACATCTTCGGCATGACCGCCGAGGATAGCCACTGCGGTATGTTCCACCATGTCGGGGTAGCGCTTTGCTAATAGTTGGCAGGCTTCCGTCAGATACTGCATACCTTTGTTGGGATTGGTAGCGCGCTGTGATACAAATAGAATGATACGGTCATCGATAGGCAATGATAGGCGTTGGCGTGCAACCGTTTTGTCTCCTGGTCGATAAATATACGTGCTGATAGGGTTGGGGATAGCGCTGACAGTCTGTCCTTTCAGCAGTGCGCTCTGTCGAGCCTCACCTGCCAACCACTGGCTACAAGCAACGAAACTGATGTGTCGTCCCTCGAGCATGTGTTGTTTGCGACGCCATATCAACGATGATAGGTCGTTGGCAGAACCGCCACCGGGCAGCAGCCGACAGTATTGACAAGCGGTTTTGAACCGTTCACATCCGAGTGTAAGATGGCAGATAGCTGTTGCAGGCCATATATCGTGCATGGTCCACACCACCGGTTTGCCACTCTCCAGGATGCGTCGGATGCCGTTGAGCGATAGCGTGCCTTGGTTGATCCAGTGGAGATGAATGATGTCAGCTTCTCGAAATTCGGGCAGTTTGGTGATGTCGCAACCAGCATTTGCCATATCCACTTCAAAGAGATGGCGGCGCTGAAAGCGTAGGCGCACCCAAATGCACAGGCGTTCCCATAGAAAATTCCAGTGTAGCCGTTTTTGATGAGGTATTTGTGCTACGCTGATATGATCACTTTCTTTAGTGCCTACCAGCATTTTTGCTTTCACACCATTGCCGTTTAGAGCCTCCAATAGACGCTTAGCTGCCACTGCTGCACCACCTGTTCGTTCGCTTGTGTTGACTATCAGAACTTTCATATCTTCTAATTTTGCTACAAAATTACAAGTTTTTCTATAATTCCATTCTATTTTTTAGAGAAAATCATCTATGGGCGTGGTAGCAGAAGGTGGTTTGCACTATCTTTGAGGCAATGCCTCTTTGAAATGCACCCCTAAAGTTAGACATAAAGCTTTTAGAGGTACATTATGAGTAGTTTTCATTCATTAAAAGAAAGATTAGAAACAGTATTAAAGGTAAAGTCTGGCGTACCCATCGTCCAGTTATGC